>NZ_JAMBDS010000038.1:0-31455 GCF_025143785.1 Brachybacterium sp. p3-SID1565 | reverse complement strand
TCGGACATCGGCGAAACAGCCGCACTTTCCCCAGGAAAGTTCGGAATGAACACCACATCGGAAGCATCGAACAAGGGTGTGAACTGTTCACGCAGGCCATCAGCCACGGTCTGGACAGTGTCGATGACATCGCGCGCCTCATGCAGGATCGACCACAGCTGATCGTGGTGCCGATAGTCCCCGTGGATCTGCAGCACCGTGCGCACGCGGTGCGGTTCGCCCGCCAGAGCATGATGGAAAGCGAGCGCCAGGATCGGGCTGGTAAGGAACAGCGTGTCGTCCTCAGTGAGCTCATCATTGAGCTGACGCAGGGCGGCGAGCTGATTCGGGGTGAACTCGTAGACGGTTCCGTACACCTGGCCCTTCACAGCCGGGTGCACGTTCTCATGCAGAAGCCGTCCACCGTCCGCGGGCAGGGCACGGAGCGTATAGGCGGGAACGTCGAGGTTCAGCGGCCACCGCGGGATCATCCGGTCGGCGGGATCGCCCGTGCCCAGGAACGACAGCAACGCGACAGGGTAGCCGGCGTCATGCAGCCCGTTGGCCAGCTGGACGACGGACTTGTGGTAGCCGGTCGGGCCAGCGACCTCGTTGGTGCAGATCACGATCACGGTGCGGCAAGCCTTCCCTGACAGGTCACGGACAGAGCGGTGCCGCCCAGTGTGCCACGCTCCGCCCTCAGATCCGGTTCTTGCACAGCGCGGCCACTGATGCCGTGACCAGATGGAAAGCGGCGACGGGCACCGACAACTGTTCCTGCTGGCGCAGGACACGCCACACGGCGAGCAACGCCCGTGGTCTGTCGGAAGAATGTGATTCAGGCTGGGCAGCGCGGTACAGCGCCAGCGGTTCATCAATGCCTGCGGCTGTGGCACCTCCGGCAAGGATGCACAGCCACAGCGCCCAATCCTCCGCACCTGGCACATCAGGCATCGAGACCGGTCCGGTGCGCCTTAGATCCAGTACGGCCGTGAGGTTGCCGATCACGTTTCGGCGTCTGAGGCCCGCGCGCGTCAGCGCCGTCGGGACATGCACGACGCGGCCCTCAGGAACGAACTGCGCCGCTGAGCCCGCATAGTCGGCAGCGATCCGGTGGTAGCCGCAATAGATGAGCGGTGCGTCGGTGGAGCGCGCGAGCTCGAGCTGACGATCAAGCTTTGTGGGCAGCCACAGATCGTCGGCGTCGCAGAAAGCCAGATAACGACCGCGTGCCTGGGCGATGCCGGTGTTACGCGCCGCCGCTGGCCCCCCGCCGCTGTCGCGACGGATCAGGCGCACGCGGGAATCCCGGGCTACCAGTGACTCGACGATCTGTGTTGTGTGATCAGTAGAACTGTCGTCAACGACGAGGAGCTCCAGATCGGAGCAGGTCTGATCGAGTACGCTGACGATCGACTGACGCACGGTCCTCGCGCCGTTGAAGACCGGCATGACGACCGTCACCTGGGGATTCATCTCCTGCGCGGCAGTCACGACGCAAGATCATACCGATGTAGCTCCATGGCCCAGCCGTTGAGCCCGCTCGGCCGGAGGAGAACGAACGTGGCTGACCACACAGCAGACGCGCTGCTCGCACCGCGCCTGACATCCGCGCAGGCCGCAGAGCTGGCCTCCAGTGCCGGTCTGACCGAGATGGGGATCCGGCCGCCGCTCGGCCGCTATGCCGCGCAGGTCTGGCAACGGCGATCGTTCATCTGGAACCTGTCTGCGTCGCGCGCATACTCCAAGAACCAGGGATCGTATTTGGGTCAGTCCTGGGCGGTCCTGCGTCCGATGCTCGACGCCGCTGTGTACGTCATCATCTTCGGCTTCCTCTTCGACTCCAGCGCGCCGGGCATCGACAACCGAGCAGCGTTCATCACGATCGGCACCTTCACGTACACACTTTTTCAGACGTCCGTGATGTCGGGGCTGAACTCGATCCCGAGCAATCTGCAGCTGATCCGCTCACACCGCTTTCCGCGGGCAGTCGTCCCCCTCGCGACCGTGATGACGGAAACGGTGCTGTTCGCCCCGATCCTTGTGGCGATGCTCGTGATCACAATGGTCACCGGTCTGCTACCCGGAATGGGCGCCGTCTGGCCTACATGGTCCTGGCTCCTGCTGCCCTTCGCGGCAGTTCTGCTGGCGATCTTTTCCTCAGGCGTGGCGATGTTCTTCGCACGCGTGGGGGCCCGCGCGCCAGACATCGCCAACGCGATGCCTTTCATTCTCACGCTCGGCCGGTATGCCTCCGGCGGCATGTTCCTTATCTCGGCGATGATCCCAGAGGGCGCTTGGTACCGACCGATCCTGCTGCACCAGCCCGTCGCGATCTACCTTGAGCTGTTCCGTGCCGTGTTCGGCAACGAATCGTTGATCCCCATGACACCGATGCTGTGGCTGGAGGCGATCCTGTGGGCGGTCGTCGTTTTCGTCATCGGGTTCCTGTACTTCTGGCGCGCGGAGGAGACCTACGGCCGTGACTGAGGACATCGACTTCGAGATCGACCCGGAGAACCTCCCCAAGCGTCTGGAGCGCAAGCCCCTGGGCCCTCCTTCAGTGGTGGTCGACGACCTCCACATCACCTACCGCGTCTTCGGCGCGCGTCGCGGCGGCACCACCCGGCAGCGCACGTCCCTCTGGGACAAGGCCATCAGCCTCGGACGGCCCGATACCGGCCCCATCACAGAGGTCCCCGCGGTGCGCGGCGTGTCCTTCGTCGCCCATCACGGCGAGTCCATCGGCATCCTCGGCACGAACGGCTCGGGCAAGTCCACCCTCCTGCGAGCCGTGGCTGGCCTGCTCCCAGCGACATCCGGCCGCGTCTTCACGTCTGCTGAGCCCGAGCTGATGGGCGTCAACGCCGCACTGCTGCCGCGGCTGACTGGGGAGCGCAACATCATGATCGGCGGGCTCGCGCTGGGGCTCAATGCGAAACAGGTGCGTGAGTCCGTGCCGAAGGTTGCCGAGTTCGCGGAGCTCGGTGACTTTCTGTACCTGCCGATGAGCTCCTACTCCTCCGGCATGGCCTCCCGTCTTCGATTCGCGATCTCCACAATCCGCACCCCTGAGATCCTGATGATCGACGAGGCACTGGCCACGGGCGACGCCTCGTTCCGCAAGAAGAGCACAGCGCGGATCGAGGAGATTCGAGAGAAGGCGGGCACGGTGTTCTTCGTGTCCCACTCCCTCGCCTCCGTGCGCGCCATGTGCACGCGCGCATTGTGGATCGAGAAGGGTGAGCTCGTCGCCGATGGCGACGTGGATGATGTCGCGGATGCCTACAATGCGTTCGTCGAAGGGCGCACCAACGCGTCATCGGGAGCGAAACTGCGCTGAGCAAGGCCGTGCCCTACAGAGGGGGCGACTCACCCCGGGGCCGGCTCACCGACCCATTGCTATCGGCTGACGGTTCCATCGAAGTGCTGTACGTCAGGGCATCGGAATCACTGCTATGCTTCACTCGGAGACTGGCCCACTTCGGCAACGGGGTCGGAGGCGAGCTGGAGCCCGCCTGTGGTCTCGTCAGGGATGTACCACTCGCCGGAGACGGGGCACACCCACGCATCGGTGCCGTCGGAGGCAGGGAGGAGCTTCTCCCCCGAGCGTCCCACCCAGGCGATGCGCTTGGCCGGGACCCCTGCCACCAGAGCATACGGCGGCACATCCTTCACCACGGTGGCGCCGGCGGCGACCATCGCCCAGGCGCCGATGGTCACGGGGGCCACGCACACGGCGCGGGCACCGATCGACGCTCCCTCCTGGCAGGTCACACCCACCGGCTCCCAGTCCGAGGCGGACTTCGGGCTGAGATCGGGGTTGACCGCGCGCGGGAAGTGGTCGTTGGTGAACACGGCCGCCGGGCCCACGAACACGCCGTCGGCCAGCTTCGCCGGCTCGTACACCAGGGCGTAGTTCTGGATCTTGCAGCCGTTGCCCATCTGCACGCCGCTGCCGATATAGGCGCCGCGGCCCACCACGCAGTCGCGACCCATGTGCACGCCTTCACGCACCTGAGCGAGATGCCAGATGGAGCTTCCGTCGCCGATGGTGGCGTCCTCGGAGATGTCCGCGCCGGGGGCAACCCGGTACGTGGGGGTGTCACTCATGCGGACGACTTTACCGCCCGCCCCCGGTGCTCAGCGGGACGACGAGCCGGGCATCCCAGCTTCTTCCCGCAGCCTCTCCCCCTTGGCCAGCGCCGTCTCCCGCAGCTCCTGCTGGAACACGGCCATCCGCTCGCGCAGGGCGAGGGCATGATCGTCGACCCCGGCGGCGAGGATGCGGGCGGCGAGCAGGCCAGCGTTGCGGGCACCGCCGATGGACACGGTCGCCACCGGCACCCCGGCGGGCATCTGCACGATCGAGAGCAGTGAGTCCATGCCGTCCAGGTGCTTCAGCGGCACGGGCACCCCGATCACCGGCAGTGGGGTGAGGGAGGCGATCATGCCGGGCAGGTGGGCGGCACCACCCGCTCCGGCGATGACCACGCGCAGGCCACGGTCGGCGGCCGAGCGACCCCAGGCCACCATGTCCTCGGGCATGCGGTGGGCGGAGACCACATCGACCTCCGCGGGGATGCCGAACTCGGCCAGGGCATCCTGGGCGGCGCGCATCACTGGGTAGTCGGAGTCCGAGCCCATCACGATGCCCACCAACGGGGCGCCACCCGAGGGCGGGGAGTCCGGCGAAACGGGCAGCGGGGTCTGGGTCACGGGTTCTCCTCCATGGCGTCGGGGCCGTCGATGATGCGCTTCTCGGCGCGGTGGGCGCGGGCCAGCAGCTGCTCCGGATCCTTCCCCACCACGGTGACGTGCCCGAGCTTGCGGCCGGGACGCACCGACTTGCCGTACAGGTGCACCTTGACGCCCGGATCCGCCTGCATCGCAGCGCGCGCTCCGCTGGCGAGCTCCGGGGCGCTGCCGCCCAGCAGGTTCACCATCACCGCGCAGGGCGCCAGCATGTCGGTCCCGCCCAGGGGCAGATCGGCCACCGCACGCAGGTGCTGCTCGAACTGGCCGGTGACCGCACCGTCCATGGACCAGTGGCCGGTGTTGTGGGGGCGCATCGCCAGTTCATTGACCAGCACCTCTCTCCCGGCGGTCTCGAACAGCTCGACGGCGAGCATGCCGACCACGTCGAGGTCCTCGGCGATGGCCGCGGCCAGCTGCTGGATGCGCTGCTGGGCATCCGGGTCCAGGTCCGGGGCGGGGGCGACCACCTCGTAGCACACCCCGTCGCGCTGCACGGACTGCACGACGGGGTAGGTGATCGACTGCCCACCGGGTCGGCGGGCCACCTGCGCGGAGAGCTCCCGCAGGAAGGGCACCTTCTGCTCGGCGAGCAGCTCGCCGTGGTGCTCGAGCCAGTCGGCTGCGTCCTCGGCGCGCTCGATGATGCGCACACCGTGGCCGTCGTACCCGCCGCGCGGGGTCTTCACCACCAGCGGGCCGTCGTTCTCGGCGAGCGCGCGGTCGAGATCCTCGATGCCGCGCACGTGCCACCAGCGGGGGCAGGGATGCCCCAGCTCGGTGAGGCGGCGACGCATCACCAGCTTGTCCTGGGCGTGCACCAGGGCACCGGGACCAGGGCGCACCTGCACGTCACCGGTGGTGACCAGTCGCTCCAGAAACGCCGTCGGGACGTGCTCGTGGTCGAAGGTGAGCACGTCCACCTCGGTGGCGAGAGCGCGCACGGCGCTCTCCTCGTCATGACGGCCCGTGCGCACCCTGCCGGCGACCACGGCGGCACTCTCTGCGGGGTCGGAGGCCAGCACGGTCAGCGGCAGGTCCAGTTCGATCGCGGGCCCCAGCATCATCCGGGCCAGCTGCCCAGCGCCCACCACCCCGATCCGGGGTGGCGCGGTCAGGGGCGAGCAAGGGGTGTCATCAGGCACGTCCGACAGTCTAGGACCCGCTCCTGGCCCCGGTGCGGCGGCTGTCGTCCTCGGTGGGCTCCTCGGCGTCCGTGAAGACCACTCCCGAGGCCAGTGCGCTGCTGCCGTGGCTCCGGCGCCGTGCACCGTGGCGGTGACGCCTGCGCACCACGGACCCCTGGGGAAGCAGCGAGAGGTCATCGCTGGCCTCGGTCCGGGTGGTCTCCTCGGGACCGGTCTTCTCCCCGGGCGCGGAGATCAGGAACATGCCGAAGGAGGCGGGCACCTCGGAGAGCAGCTCGAGCCGGCCGCCGTCGTCCTCGACCAGGGTGCGTGCAAGGGCCAGGCCCACTCCGGTGCCGGAGGAGCGGGCCCCGGAGACGGAGCGCTCGAAGACGCGCTTGCCGAGCTCGGGGTCGATACCGGGGCCCTCGTCGGAGACCTCCACCACGGTGGAGTGGTCATTGCGACGCACCTTGACCAGGGTGCGGCCCCCGCCGTGCACCAGCGAGTTCTCGATCAGGGTGGCGATCACCTGGGTGAAGGGACCCACGGAGCCCCAGACGGCAGCGCTTCGGGGCACCTGGATCCGCAGCTCCCGGCCCGCCTTGCGGAATGCCGGGGACCACTCCTCGCTCTGCTGGGTGAGGACGGACCGCAGCTCCACCACACCGGGGCTGCGGCGCTGGGAGGAGCGTGGCGCGTTGATCAGGTCGTGCACCACCTCGGTGAGCCGGTCGATCTGCTCGAGGGCGATGCGGGCCTCCTCCCGCACCCATTCCTCCGAGCTGGTGGCGAGGATCTCGTCGACCCGCATGGACAGCGCGGTCAGCGGGGTGCGCAGCTGGTGGGAGGCATCGGAGGCGAGGCGGCTCTCCGCCTCCAGCCGTTCGGCGAGCATGGCGCCGGAGCGGGTGAGCTCCTCGGCCACGTCGTCGATCTCCGAGATGCCGCTGGCCTCCCACGGCCCACGGGCACGGCCGGCACCCATCTCCTCGGCGCGGCGGTTCAGCCTGGCCAGTGGCATGGAGATCCGCTGCGCCTGCCACAGTGCCACCGAGACGCCGATCGAGAGGGAGGACAGCCCCGCCACCACGATCAGCACCCAGGCGCTGGCGGTGTGAGCGCGCACCTCGGACTGGGGGATGTAGACGGTGATGTACTGCTCCTGCGCCCCGGGCGTCGAGACGGACACGGGATTGGGGCCCACAGGGTCCCCTGCCTGGATGGTCTCGCCCTCGTGCGTGACGACGATGGTCACGTTGAGGTTGGGCTGGGCATCCACGTGCCGCTGCAGCATCGCGGTGTCGAAGGGCCGCCCCTGCGCCAGTCGCTGGTCGGTGTCGATGCGGACCGCCTCGAGGATGTCCAGAGCCTGGCCGTTCAACTGCTGCCGGTTCAGCTGCAGCCAGGAGTAGCCCAGCGGGATGCCGAGCATCAACACAGCCAGCAGCACGGTGATGAGCGTGGCCTGCAGCACGCGCTGCCGCACGCGTCAGCTCCCTTGACCGGTCTCGAAACGGAAGCCGACGCCGCGCACGGTCGAGATGCGGCGGGGGTTGGTGGCGTCATCGCCGAGCTTGCGGCGCAGCCAGGAGATGTGCATGTCCAGGGTCTTGGTGGAGCCCCACCATTCGGCGCCCCACACCTCGCGCATGAGGTCGTCACGCGTGACCACGCTGCCGGCCTCGCGGACCAGCACGGTGAGCAGGTCGTACTCCTTGGCCGAGAGGGTGAGCTCCTCACCATCGGCGTAGGCGCGGCGCGCCGCGACGTCCAGGGACACGCCGTGCACGTCGAAGGAGTCGCCGGACTCCTCGGCGGCCTGAGCCCTGCGCAGCAGGGCACGGATGCGGGCCTGCAGCTCGCCCAGCCGGAACGGCTTGGTGACGTAGTCATCGGCCCCGGCGTCGAGCCCCACCACTGCATCGACCTCGTCGGCGCGGGCGGTGAGGATCAGGATCGGCGACTCCAGGCCGCCCTTGCGCAGCCGACGAGCCACCTCGAGCCCATCGAGATCGGGCAGCCCGAGATCCAGGATGACCACGTCGATGGGATCGGCCCCGGCCGCGATGGCCAGGGCGTCCATGCCGCGGGAGGCACGCATGACCGTGTACCCCTCGCGGTCCAGCGCGCGGGAGAGCGGTTCGGCGATGGCGGAGTCGTCCTCGACGAGAAGTAGGCGTGTCACGGGGCTCATCCTACGCCGTGACCTCTCAGAGCCCCAGGTTGAGGGGCGTGGAGCGATCCCTGGTCAGCTCGCGCACCCTCACTGCACCGATGCCGTGCAGCTCCACGTCCTCCCCCTCGGAGGCGGCGAACCCGCCCGGCAGCGCCTCGGCCACCGCGCGGGCGGTGTCGGCGTCCACCAGCACGGTCCCGGGCCTGGCCACCGACTCCATCCTGGCGGCGAGGTTCACGGAGGGCCCGAACACGTCCCCGTAGCGGGAGAACATCGATCCCCACACGAACGCCACCCGCACCGGGGGCAGGTCCGGGTCGGCGCTGATGGCCTCGGCCAGGGTGACTGCGATCTGGGCGCCGTCCTCCGGCGTGTCGGCCAGGAACATGATCTCGTCGCCCACCGTCTTGACCACACGCCCGCCGCCGACGGAGATGATGTCGCGCCCGGCGGCCTCGAAGCGCCCCACCACGTCGGCCAGCTGGGCACCGGTAAGGTCCCGGGAGAGCCGGGTGAACTGCACCAGGTCGGCGAAGCCCACGGCCCGCTGCAGCGGGAACAGCTCGTCCGTGTCGCGGTGGAGCACCTCGGATCCGGCCCGGGCCGCATAGGCGGCGAGCTGCCTGCGGAAGGCGAACATCACCTGCGACTCCAGGGTCTCCAGCAGGTCGGGGACGGAGTCGAGCATCTCCAGGCGCGCCTCGGCGTCACTGCGGCCGGCCGCCTTGGCCTCGTCGACCAGGGCCTCGGTGGCCCACATCGCCAGGCGCCCCATGTGGAATCCGAGCCCGCGGGTGATGCTGGCGAAGGCGCGCTCGCTCAGGGCGCCGTCCTCGACCAGGGAGGCGAGGTCGCCGATCGCGTAGGCGTCCTCCTCGGTGAACACCACGGTGTCCTCGTCCACGGGGGTGAAGCCGAGCGAGCGCCAGTACACGGCGGCCAGGCGACCGGGGATGCCTCGCTGCTCGCTCAGATCCCTCCGGGAGTACTTGCGCGGCCCCTGCAGCAGCTGGCGCTCCAGCGTGCCGACGCTGCGGCGCACCTCGGCGAAGCGCCGGTTCAGCTCCAGGATCTCCTGGGCATCGATCTGGCCGATGCCGTCGGCGTCGTCCTCGGAGGTGGGGTCGGGCAGGTCGCCCGGCGCCCCGTGCCCGCTGGATCCCTGCTCTAGGGAGGCCATGCCCCCGCCGGCGGGCATCGCAACGCCCAGGGGTGCGGGTGCGGGTGCGGGTGCGGGGACACCCCCGAGCGGCCGCTCGGGTCGGAGCTGCTGATCGTCAGCATCACTGATCCCACTGGTCACCGTGTCGGGCCCTCCGCTCCTTCTCCTGCGTTCCTCATCGTTGCGTGCCTGCCCGATTCCCGCGGTCCGTGCCGCACGTCGCCGACGTCCACCGAGACGAGGGCGCCCTCCGCTGTGCGGAGCACCAGACGTCCGCGGTCATCGATCGCCTGTGCCGTGCCGCTCGCGCCCGAGGGCGCAACGGGTGTGCTCGTGGCGCCCAGGGGCTCGACCTGAACCCTACGCCCCAATGTGAGGCAGGTAACAGTGTATCGGTCGAGGGTGCCGGACTCCCGGGCGTCGCCGCCCGTGGATCCCAGTATGCGCACCTCTCTCAGCACGCCGGCGAGGAGCTGCCCGGCCAGTGCCCGGCGCAGCTGCTCGACCGCCGCCGGCGTGTCGACGCGGCCGGTCAGCGAACCGGGCCCGAGCAGCCAGGCCGCGCCGGGCACCTCGGCGCCGCCGGCGTCCCTCACCGGGCCCCGCAGGTTCAGCCCGATGCCCACCAGCACACCGTCGGCCCCGTGCCCCTCGACCAGGATCCCACCGAGCTTGCGCCCGTCGGAGGTGTGGATGTCGTTGGGCCATTTCAGGCCCACCTCCCCCACCGTCCCCCCGGGCCCGCGCCGGGCCGGGGCCAGATCCAGCGATGGCCCGCAGAGCGCGTCGATCACCGCAAGACCCGCGGCGAGCGGGAACCAGCTGCGCGCGGCGACGGGAAGGTCCGTGCGGATCGCGACGGTGATCGCCAGGCCCCCGCCGGGCGGAGTCACGAAGGACCGTCCCAGGCGTCCGCGCCCCGCCACCTGCTCGCGGGCCAGCACGGCGAACGGCGCCGGCTCCCCCGCCCGCCAGAGATCGGCGGCATGGTCCTGCGTGGAGGTGACGACGTCCGGGCAGTGCACCGCGATCCCGTGGACCGTCGCGGTCCTGTGCGCGGCGTGCCCGCCGCTGCCCGGCGCTCGCAGCAGGCCGTCCGGCGCGCCCGTGGACCGAGCGCCCGGGTACGACGAACGCGGGTCCTCCGGATCGTGCATCGTTCTCTCCTGTCTGCTGTTCCCGCCTCGTCGTGAGCATCCTGCTCCCGGCCCCGGCATGCGCAGGTAGCGTAGTATCCAGATGTTCCCAGCCCGGCCCACCGCGGCCCGTTCCCTGCCGCACCAGGAGGCCATGTGACCGACGCCGCCAGGCCGCAGAGCACCCGCCAGCGCATCGACGACCTGCGCGAGCGCGAGGCCCGCGCCGTCTCCACCGCCGATGAGATCGCGGTCCAGAAGCAGCACGCGCGCGGCAAGAAGACGGCCCGTGAGCGCATCACGGACCTGCTGGACGACGGCTCCTTCGTGGAGACCGACCGGTTCGTGCGCCACCAGGCGCACTCCTTCGGACTGGAGGCCAAGCGACCGGACGGCGACGGCATCGTCACCGGCTACGGCACCATCGACGGCCGTCAGGTGTGCGTGTACTCCCAGGACTTCACCGTGTTCGGCGGGTCCCTGGGCGAGGCCCACGGCCGCAAGATCCAGAAGGTGCAGGACCTCGCCCTGCGCACCGGGGTGCCGATCATCGGGATCCTGGACGGCGGTGGCGCCCGCATCCAGGAGGGCGTGGCCTCCTTGGCGATGTTCGCGGGGATCTTCCGCCGCAACACCCGCGCCTCCGGCGTGATCCCGCAGATCTCGCTGATCATGGGCCCGGCCGCAGGGGGCGCCGTGTACTCCCCGGCGCTGACCGACTTCATCGTGATGGTCGAGAAGACCTCCCACATGTTCATCACCGGTCCCGACGTCATCCGCACCGTCACCGGTGAGGACGTCGGCTTCGAGGAGCTCGGCGGCGCCCGCACCCACTCCACCCGCTCGGGCGTCGCCCACTACATGGCGCCCGATGAGGGCGAGGCCATCGAGTACGTCAAGGACCTGCTGAGCTACCTGCCGGCCAACACGCTGAGCCCTGCCCCGGTGTACCCGGTGCGCATCGACGAGGCCCGCACTGCCGCGGACTCCGCCCTGGACTCGTTGATCCCGGACTCCCCCAACCAGCCCTACGACATGACCACGGTGCTCCGCGCAGTGCTGGACGACGAGGAGTTCTTCGAGGTGCAGCCGCTGTTCGCTCCCAACATCCTGGTGGGCTTCGGCCGCGTCGAGGGGCACAGCGTGGGCATCATCGCCAATCAGCCCTCGCATCTGGCCGGCACCCTGGACATCGACGCCTCGGAGAAGGCCGCCCGCTTCGTGCGGCTGTGCGACGCGTACAACATCCCGGTTCTCACCTTCGTGGACGTGCCCGGGTTCCTGCCCGGCACCGGCCAGGAGTACGGCGGCATCATCCGCCGCGGGGCCAAGCTGCTGTACGCCTACGCCGAGGCGACCGTTCCCCTGATCACCGTGATCACCCGCAAGGCCTACGGCGGTGCCTACATCGTGATGGGCTCCAAGGAGCTGGGGGCCGACATCAACCTGGCCTGGCCCACCGCGCAGATCGCGGTGATGGGCGCCCAGGGCGCGGTGAACATCCTGCACCGCCAGCACCTGCGCCGCACCCAGGAGGAGGGCGGGGACGTCGCCGGGGAGCGCAGCAAGCTGGAGACCGAGTACGAGAACCTGTTCGCCACGCCCTACACCGCCGCTGAGCGCGGCTGGATCGACGGCGTGATCGAGCCCTCCCAGACCCGCACCCAGATCGCGCGGGCACTGCGCGCACTGCGCACCAAGCGCGAGACCCAGCCCACCAAGAAGCACGGGAACATCCCGCTGTGACCGTCCCCGGCGCGGATCCCTCCGCCGCCCTCACCGATCCCACCACCGGATCCGAGGGCGGCACCGAGCACGGCTCCACGGAGCAGGCGGTCGCCGCGGCCGGGGTGCGCGTGGTCACCGGGCACCTGGAGACCGAGGAGCTGGCGGCGATCGCCGTGGTCGTCTCAACGATGAGCGTGACCAGCCGCCTGGAGGCCGAGGAGCGCACTCTCGCGGAGAGCCACTCGGCCGGCTCCGGGGTGTGGAACGACCCGGTGCACTGCCACCCCCGCACCTTCGAGGCCCGCAACCACTGCTCGGAGGCGGCCTGGCGGTACTCGCACCGCTGAGCCCGCACGGACCGGGCCGCACCGGTTCCGTGATAGCGTCGTGCGTGGACACGGGGTGCCCCCTGGGGGCTGAGATCACACCCGAGAACCTGCACGAGTTAGGACTCGCGAAGGGATGTCGCCATGGCGAAGCGCGCCTGCAGCACCATCGCATCACGCCCCCACCCGGGAGGCCCCCGCACCCGACCGGTGCGCATGGACACCGGGCCGGGCCGCGCTGATCTGCGACCGACGGGCCCTCGGCGCCCGCTGCTCCTTCCCGCTGATCCTCGCCCCCGCCTCGCACGCCGGAGTCCACGACCCCCGCACCCGCAGGAACGAGGATGATCACGGATGTCCCCCGCCTTCACCGACGAACTGAGACAGCAGAACCAGCCCACCTGGGACCGCGCCGTCACCCACCGCTTCGTCCATGAACTGTTCGACGGCAGCATCGACGACGCCGTGATGGCCGGCTACCTGGTGCAGGACTACCGGTTCCTGGACAGTTTCCTGGTCCTGCTCGGGTCGGCCGTGGCCACGGCCGACACCCTCGAGGCCCGCCTGCGCCTCTCCCGTTTCATCGGCGAGGTGGCAGGCGAGGAGAACACCTACTTCCTGCGGGCCTTCGAGGCCCTGGGAGTGAGCGCCCACCTGCGCGAGACCATCCCGGACACCCCTGCCACCGAGCAGTTCACCGGTCTGTTCCGGGAGGCCGCGCAGACCCGCCAGTACGCCGCCGCGCTGGCGGTGCTGGTGGTCACCGAATGGCTGTACCAGGACTGGGCCTCGCGCGCCCCCGCGAAGCGGCCCGAGAACGTCGTGCACGCCGAGTGGATCGACCTGCACGACTACCCCGGGTTCTCGCAGTTCGTGGCGTTCCTGCGGGCGGAACTGGATCGCGTCGGCCCAGCCCACCGTGACCTCGTGGAGGAGTTCTTCGGCCGGGCCGTCGACATCGAACTGGCGTTCTTCGACGCCGCCTACGAGCATCCGGTGACGGTGGACGGAGCGCGCTGATGTCCCTGTTCGACGACCTGAAAGCAGCCATCGGCCCCCAGTGGACGGCGTACACGGACCACGAGTTCGTGCGGCGCCTGGGCGAGGGCACCCTGCCGCTGGCGGTGTTCCAGGACTACCTGATCCAGGACTACCTCTTCCTGGTGCAGTTCGCCCGGGCCAACGCGCTGGCGGCCTACAAGAGCAGGAACCTGGCCGACATCGAGCAGGCCGCGCGGGGCCTGTCGGCCATCCTGAACGAGACCCACCTGCACCGTCGGCTCACCTCCGAGTGGGGGATCGACACTCACCGCCTCAGCACGGCGCCCGAGAAGCAGGCGACGGTGGCCTACACCCGGTACGTGCTGGACTGCGGAATGGCCGGTGATCTGCTGGACCTGCAGGTGGCTCTGGCCCCGTGCACCATCGGCTACGCGGAGATCGGCACGGGGCTCGCCCCGGCCCTCCGCACCGACGCGGAGCACCCCTACCGCGACTGGATAGCCGAATACGCGGGCGAGGACTTCCAGCGGGCCGCCCGCGAGGCCACCGCCCACCTGGACGCGCTGTGCCCGCAGCCTCCGAGCCCGCAGCGCTTCGCCGACCTCACCGGGATCTTCCGTACGGCGTCCCGGCTCGAAGCAGATTTCTGGCAGCAGGCACTCGACGCCGCCTGAGCCCACCGCACCCGGGAAAGGACGCCTCATGCCCCCCGTATCCCTCGACGCCCGCACCGTGATCGAGCAGATGGAGGCCGTGCGCGAGCGGCAGCCGCTGATCCAGTGCCTGACCAACCACGTCACCACCGGTTTCGTCGCCAATGTGCTGCTGGCTGTCGGGGCCGCCCCCGCCATGGTCGACAGCGCGGGCGAGTCCGAGATCTTCGCCCGCGAGGCCGCCGACGGCGTACTGGTCAACCTGGGCACCCCCCACCCCGCGCAGTGCGACGGCATCCGCGCGATCGACTACGGCGCGGACACCATGCCGCCGTGGGTGCTCGATCCGGTGGCCGTGGGCAGTCTGCCGGTGCGCACCGCCCTGGCCCAGGAACTGCTGTCCCACTCCCCCACGGTGATCCGGGGCAACGCCTCCGAGATCGTGGCCCTGGCCGGCTCCGGACAGGGCGGCCGGGGCGTCGACTCGACTCTCGGCACCGACGAGGCCGCCACGGCGGCCCGCGACCTGGCCGCCCGCACGCACGGGGCCGTCGCCGTCTCCGGGCCGGTGGACCTGATCGCCGATGCCTCATCGACGGTGCGCATCGCCAACGGGGACCCAATGTTCACCGAGATCACCGGGGGCGGGTGCGCCCTCGGTGCGGTCACCGCCGCGTTCGTCGCCGTCTCGCCGTCGCCGCTGGTCGGTGCAGCCTCCGCCGCGGCGGTGTACGCCATCGCGGGCGAGAAGGCCGCCGGTGATGCGGCTGGTCCCGGCACCTTCGCCGTGCACCTGCTGGATGCACTGCGGTCCCTCTCGGCCGCCGACATCATGAGCCGGGCGGACATCTCATGACGACCCCCGCGAACAATCACTCGAGCCCGGACCTGAGCCCGGGTCGCAGCCCGGACTGGCGACCACTGGATCTGTCCCTGTACCTGGTGGCCGATCATGCCGTGTGCCAGCAGGCCGGAGCGGATCTGCCCGAGGTGGTCGCCCGATCCGTCGCGGCAGGCGCCACGGTGGTCCAGATACGGGCCAAGGAGCTTCCCGGCGGCCCGTTCACCGATCTGGCCGCGCAGGTGTGCGCAGTTCTCCCGCCCTCCGTTCCGCTCCTGATCAACGACCGCATCGACGTGGTGCTGGCCCTGCGCAGACGCGGGCTGGCCTGCGCTGGCGCCCACGTGGGTCAGGCCGACCTGGACGTCCGGGATGTGCGCGCACTGCTGGGGGACGAGGCCGTGATCGGTCTGAGCGCCGCCAGCCCCCAGCAGCTGCGCGCCGCGCACACCTCCGCCGCCCGGATCGACTACGTCGGCATCGGCCCACTGCACAGCACCCGCACCAAACGGGACGCACCGGCCGGGCTCGGCATCGACACCGTGATCGAACGCGCCCGGGACTGCACCCTGCCCGCGGTCGCCATCGGCGGCATCACCCCGGCGGACATGCCGGCCCTGCGGTCGGGAGGGCTCGCCGGGGCCGCCGTCGTCTCCTACATCTGCGCCTCGGCCGACCCCGGGGCGGCAACCGAACGCCTCGCGGCCGCCTGGAACGCGGCACCCACCTGGAAGCAGCAGCGATGACCACGACCCAGCCCACCGGCCCCTCCCACCCGCACACGCCGATGCCCGAAGGGCGGTGCGCCAGTCCCGGCACGGCAGGCGGCATCCCGCCCCGGGTGCTGTCCATCGCGGGCACGGACCCCACCGGGGGCGCCGGCATCCACGCCGACCTGAAGGCAATCGCGGCCTGCGGCGGTTACGGGATGGCCGCGGTCACCGCCCTGGTTGCGCAGAACACCCGGGGGGTGCGCGATGTGCATATCCCTCCGCCCGCCTTCCTGCAAGAACAGCTTGAGGCCGTCAGCGACGACGTCACCGTCGATGCGGTCAAGACCGGGATGCTCTTCGACGCCAACACCATCGGCGTGGTCGCGGACTGGCTTCGGCGCACCAGCCCGCCGGTGGTGGTGATGGACCCGGTGATGGTGGCCACCAGCGGCGACCGCCTGCTGGAGGAGGACGCCGAACGCGCCATGCGCGACCTGCTCCCGCAGGTGCATCTGGTCACCCCCAACGTGGATGAACTCGCCGTACTGCTCATGGACGAGCCGGCTGCCACCTGGGACCACCTGGTCTCCCAGGCCCAGCGCCTGGCCGCCAGCGCCGACGTGCTGGTGCTCGCCAAGGGCGGCCATCTCAGCGAACGCGAGGTGCGCGATGCGCTGGTCGATGCCGACGGCGTGCGGCACGTGGTCAGTTCACCGCGCATCCGCACCTCCAGCACCCACGGCACCGGATGCTCGCTGTCCGCCGCCATGGCGACGCTGAGGGTCCGTCACGGGGCCTGGGAGCCCGCTCTGAGCGCCGCCAAGCCGTGGCTGGCGCGGGCGATCGAGGACGGTCAGCACCTCCAGGTGGGGTCCGGGAACGGGCCGATCTCGCATTTCTGGGAACTGTGGGAGGCCGCGGCCGGGCGCTGACGCGCTCCTGCCCCGCCTAGACTGCGGACCATGGCCGAACACCTGTCAGCATCGGAGCCCTCGCCCTCCCGCCCCACCCGTTCCCCGTCCCCGCTGGACGCCCTGGCCGATGACTACGTCGAGCAGGTGGTGCAGGCCGACCCCTTCACCGCCACCAGCATCGGTGTGCCCGGGCACGACCACGAGGTCACCGACTACTCTCCCGCCGCCGAGGCCGCACGCACCGACGCGGCCCGCACCATGCTGGAGCGCATCGCACAGGTCGCCGATGCGGACGCCACCGATGCCGTGACCCGCGCCGCGATGACCGAGCGACTGGGCCTGCAGATCGAGCGGGCCGAGCAGCACCTGGACATCGCTGCGGTCAACAACCTCGCCTCCACGCTGCAGGTGCGGGACGTGCTGGACCTGATGCCCGCCGAGACCGCAGAGGACTGGGAGGTGCTCAGCTCCCGGATGGAGCAGATGCCCCATTCGCTGCACACCTGGGCGCAGTCCTTGCGCGAGGCCGCCTCGGCGGGCACCGTCTCGGCACGCCGGCAACTCCTGCTGGGCGCCGAGCAGGCCCGCTCCTACGCGGCGCGGGACGGCTTCTTCACCCGCTTCGCCCAGCAGGCGGTCGGTGATGAGACCCAGCGCGAGCGCGCCGCGGCGGCGGCCCGCACCGCCGCTGAGGGATACGTGCAGATCGCGGAGGTGCTGGAGGAACTGGCGTCGGCCGCCCCGGACCGCGACGCGGTGGGCAGGGAGGCCTACCCCCTGCATTCCCGCACCTTCCTGGGCACCGAGATCGACATCGACGACACCTACGCCTGGGGCATCGAGGAGCTGCGCTCGATCGTCGCCGAGCAGGAGCAGGTGGCCGAGCGGATCAACCAGCGCTACGGAACCGGCGGCGGCCGCTCGGTCAGCGCGGCCAAGGAGGCCCTGCGCAACGATCCCGAGCGCGTCCTGCACGGCACCGAGGCCCTGCGGGCGTGGATGCAGCAGCTCAGCGACAGGGCGATCGAGGATCTCGCCGGCACCCACTTCGACGTGCCCGCTCCCCTGCGGCGCCTGGAGTGCCGGATCGCGCAGACCGGCTCCGGCGGCATCTACTACACCGGTCCCAGTGAGGACCTCACCCGTCCCGGCCGCATGTGGTGGGACGTCCCAGCCGGTACCACCGAGTTCCACACCTGGGCCGAGACCACCACCGTGTACCACGAGGGGGTTCCCGGTCATCATCTGCAGGTGGGCACTCAGACCATGCAGGCCGCGTCCCTGAACCGCTGGCGCGCCCTGCTGTGCTGGGTCTCCGGGCACGGCGAGGGCTGGGCCCTGTACGCCGAGCGGCTGATGGACCAGCTGGGCTACCTCTCCGACGACGGCGACCGCCTGGGGATGCTGGATGCGCAGAGGATGAGGGCCGGGCGCGTGGTGCTGGACATCGGCCTGCACTGCGAGCTGCCGATGCCGGAGGGCCTGGCGGGCTCGGCCGGGGGCGCCTGGAGCTATGAGAAGGCATGGGACTTCATGAGCGAGCACTGGGGCATGGCCGAGGCCGAGCAGCGCTTCGAGCTGCACCGCTACCTGGGCTGGCCCGGTCAGGCTCCCTCCTACAAGGTGGGCCAGCGCGAATGGGAGCGCCTGCGCGAGCGCGCCCTGGCCCCCGCCGCCCAGGTCGCCTCCGGGGCTGAGGGCCCTGGTTCCGAGCAGGCCGCGGCGGTGCTGCGCGACTTCCACCGCCGGGCCCTCGAACTGGGCAGCGTGCCGCTGTCCGTCCTGGACGGAGCGCTGGCATGAGCGACAGCACACCGGCCGTCGAGCACACCCAGCACATCACCGAGCCGGCCACGGAGCCGCTGCCGGACACCGGCGGCGGTCCCCTGCTGCTGCTGGCCTCGGCCTCCGCGGGCAGGCGCGCCACCCTGACGGCTGCCCGCATCGAGCACGACACACTGCCGGTGGATCTCGACGAGGACGCGATCCTGGACCGTGCACGCACGGCCGCCGAGGAGGCCGGCGCCCCCCTGGCAGCCGCCGAGGAGGTGCTGCTGCTGGCGCGGGAGAAGGCGCAGGCAGCGACCGAGCTCAGCGACGGCGGCTACGTGGTTCTGGGCGGTGACTCGATGCTCGAGCTGGACGGCACGGTGCTCGGCAAGCCGCGCACCGCCGAGGTCGCCGGCGAGCGCTGGCGCACGCAGCGCGGCCGCACCGCCGTGCTGCACTCGGGGCACTGGCTGATCGACGACCGCGATCCCGAGGACGGCGGCACCGGGGCCACCTTCGGCGCCTCCGCCAGCTGCGAGGTCACCTTCGCCGACCTCTCCGACGAGGAGATCGACGCCTACGTCGCCACCGGGGAGCCCCTCGGCGTGGCCGGCGGCTTCACCATCGATGGCATGGGAGGACCGTTCATCACCGGTGTGAACGGGGATCCGCACGCCGTGGTGGGCCTGTCCCTGCCGCTGCTGCGCCAGATGCTCGGCGAGATCGGCATCGGGATCCACGAGCTGTGGGAGGATCTCTCCGCCCAGGGCGCGGCCGACGAACGCTGAGCCCACCGGCCCCGGTACTAGACTCGACCCCTGTCCGCCCTCGGAAGGAAACCCCTGCCCATGGCCTCCCGCCACTCCAAGACCCGCCCGCTGTCCACCGTGCTGATCGCCAACCGCGGCGAGATCGCGGTGCGCGTGGCCCGGGCCTGCCGTGACGCGGGTCTGCGCTCGGTGGCCGTGTACGCGGATCCTGACCGCGATGCCCTGCACACCGTGATCGCGGACGAGGCCTACGCCCTGGGCGGCACCACCGCCGCCAGCTCCTACCTGGTGATCGACAAGATCCTGGACATCGCGCGGCGCTCGGGTGCCGATGCCGTCCACCCCGGCTACGGCTTCCTCTCCGAGCGGGCGGACTTCGCGCAGGCCGTGATCGATGCGGGGCTGACCTGGATCGGTCCCCCGCCCGAGGCGATCGAGAAGCTGGGCGACAAGGTCTCGGCCCGACACATCGCCCAGAAGGCCGGTGCGCCGTTGGTGGCCGGCACCAAGGATCCCGTCGGCTCGAGCGACGAGGTGGTGGCCTTCGCCCGCGAGCACGGCCTGCCGATCGCGATCAAGGCGGCCTTCGGCGGCGGCGGCCGCGGCCTGAAGGTGGCCCGCGAGGAGTCCGAGGTGCGCGAGCTGTTCGACTCGGCAGTGCGGGAGGCCACCGCGGCGTTCGGCCGCGGCGAGTGCTTCGTGGAGCGCTACCTGGACTCGCCCCGCCACGTGGAGACCCAGTGCCTGGCGGACGTGCACGGCAACGTGCAGGTGGTCTCCACCCGTGACTGCTCCCTGCAGCGCCGCCACCAGAAGCTGGTGGAGGAGGCCCCGGCACCGTTCCTCTCCGCCCAGCAGAACGCACAGCTGGTGAGCGCCTCCAAGGCGATCCTCCGGGAGGCCGGGTACGTGGGTGCCGGCACCTGCGAGTTCCTGGTGGGGGTCGACGGCACCATCTCCTTCCTGGAGGTCAACACCCGCCTTCAGGTCGAGCACCCGGTCTCCGAGGAGGTCACCGGGATCGACCTGGTGCGCGAGCAGCTGCGGATCGCAGCGGGCGAGCAGGTCAGCGAGACCGATCCGGAGGTGCGCGGCCACTCCTTCGAGTTCCGCATCAACGGCGAGGACGCCGGGCGCGGGTTCATGCCGGCCCCGGGACGGGTCCAGCGTTTCGATCCCCCGGCCGGCCCGGGGGTGCGGCTCGACACCGGCGTGCGCGCCGGGGACGAGGTCTCCGGGGCGTTCGACTCGATGCTGGCCAAGCTGATCGTCACCGGGGCCACCCGCACGGAGGCGCTCGAGCGCTCACGGCGGGCCCTGGCGGAGTTCCGCATCGACGGCGTGCCCACCGTGCTGCCCTTCCACCGACAGGTGGTCGAGCACCCGGCCTTCGCGCCGCAGGACCCCTCGGAGCCCTTCAGCGTGCACACCCGCTGGATCGAGACGGACTTCGACGGCGAGATCGCGCCGGCTCCGCTGCCGGCCCAGCCCGAGGAGCCGGAGGACCGCGAGGCCGTGGTGGTCGAGGTCGACGGTCGCCGGGTGGAGATCAGCCTGCCGGCCTCCCTGCGTGCACCGCAGGCGGCCGTGCGCCAGCGCCGCAAGCGCGCCCACCGCGGCGTGGGCGGGGCTACGGCGGCTGGTGGCGGCACGGTCACCGCTCCCATGCAGGGCACCATCGTGAAGATCGTCGCCGAGGAGGGCCGCAGCGTGGCCGACGGCGACCTGCTGCTGGTGCTCGAGGCGATGAAGATGGAGCAGCCCATCACCGCGCACCGCTCCGGGGTGGTGACGGGCCTGACCGCGGAGATCGGCGCGACCGTCTCGGCCGGCGCCGTTCTGTGCACGATCGAGGACTGACAGGCCCGTCCCATCCGTCGCGCGCAGTCGCCGCGCGACCGGGGGCTGAGTCGTTGCGCGATCGCGCACGCCGGGTCGATCGGTGCTGCGCAGCGCATCTCCCCGCGCCGCTCAGCGGATCAGTCGGCCCCGCGCAGCTGCCGGGCGGCCTCGGCCATCGACCCTGTCAGTGACGGGTACACGGTGAAGGTGTCGGCCACCTGCTCGGCCGTGAGCCGATGGGTCACCGCCATGGCGTAGGGCAGGATCAGTTCGCTGGCCCGCGGCGCCACCACCACGGCCCCGATCACGGTGTGGGAGCCGGGGCGCACCATCAGCTTCACGAAGCCCTCGGAGATGCCCTGCATCTTGGCCCTCGGGTTCGTGGCCAGGGGCAGCATCCGCACCTCGCCGCTGATCTCCCCGTCCAGGATCTCCTTCTCGCTCACCCCGACCACGGCGATCTCCGGGCTGGTGAACACCGCCGAGGAGACATGCGCGGAGATCAGCGGGGAGACCGCATCGCCCAGGGCGTGGTACATGGCGATCCGTCCCTGCATGGCCGCCACCGACGCCAACGGGTACACCCCGGTGCAGTCCCCGGCCGCGTAGATGCCGCGCACCGAGGTGCGGGAGACGCGGTCGGTGACGACATGGCCGCTGTCGCGCATCCGCACCCCGGCCTCCTCCAGGCCCAGGCCCGCGGTGTTGGGGATCCCTCCCAGCGCCATCAGCACGTGGCTGCCGTGCACCTCCTCTCCGGAGGTCAGCTCCACCACCACGTGCTGCTCAGCCCCCTCGCCGACGACGCGGGCGGAAGCCGCTCGGGAGCGGGAGCGCAGGGTGACACCGCGGCGGGCGAAAGCCGCCTCGAGCACGTCGGCGGCATCCGCATCGGTGCCGGGCAGCACCTGGTCGCGGGAGGAGACCAGGGTGACCTCGCTGCCGAGGGCCCGGTAGGCGCTGGCGAACTCGGCACCGGTGACGCCGGAGCCCACCACGATCAGGTGCTCGGGCAGCTCGGTGAGGGTGTACAGCTGGGTCCAGTTCAGGATCCGGTGCCCATCGGCCGGGGAGTCGGCGAGCTCACGGGGCGTGGCACCGACCGCCACCAGCAGCACGTCCCCCTCGCCCTCGTCGATCACCTCGCCCTCGCCGTCCAGCACCTCCACCCGGTGCGGGCCTGCCAGGCGGCCACGGCCCTCGATCAGCGTCACCCCTGCCTCCACGAGGCTCTCCCGGATGTCGGCGGACTGCTTGTCGGCCAGGCGGCGCACGCGCTCGTTGACGGCCCCGAGGTCCACGCTCAGCGTGCGCGAGGTGGGGGTCGCGGCGGAGTCTGCGTCCCGGATGCCCAGGTCCTGCGAATCCGCCACCAGGTCCAGCACATCGGCGGTGGCGATCAGCGTCTTGGAGGGGACCACGTCGGTGAGCACGGCGGCGCCGCCGATGCCTCGCTCCTCGATGAGCACGGTCTCCACCCCGTGCCGCGCGGCGGTGAGGGCCGCCTCGTAGCCGCCAGGGCCGCCACCGATGATCACCACCCGGGGGTGCTCACCGGCCTTGGTGACGCGATCGGGATCGGAGGGAAGCGCGGTGCTGGGATCTCTCACGCCCCCATTGTGTCTCAGAATGTGACTCGCCCGTGCACGGTCACGCCGACTGCGCTCGGCCCAGGGGTCTGCGCTAGGTTCTGTGCCATGGACGAGACCACCACTGCCCCGGATCCGTACTCGCTGGCGAAGGAGGCCGCCGCCGCGATCGCGCGCAGCAGCGGCATCGCGGCCCATGACCTCGCACTGGTGCTCGGCTCAGGTTGGTCCGGTGCCGCGGACCTGCTGGGAGAGACCGTGTGGCAGGCCGACGCCACCACGATCCCCGGGTTCAGGCCGCCCGCCGTGTCGGGCCACGTGGGCACCCTGCGCTCCATCCGCATCGAGGGCAGCGGCGCGCATGCCCTGGTGCTGGGGGCGCGCACGCACCTGTACGAGGGCGCCGGTGTGGGGCCCGTGGTGCACGGTGTGCGCACTGCGGCCGCCGCGGGCTGCCGCACCATGGTGCTGACCAACGGCTGCGGCGGGATCGACCCGTCCTGGTCGCCCGGCACCCCGGTGCTGATCGCGGACCAGATCAACTTCACCGGCACCACTCCGCTGGCCGGTGCGAACTTCGTGGACCTCACCGACGTGTACACCCCGGCGCTGCGCGACGTGGCGCGGGAGGTCGATCCCTCGCTGGAGGAAGGCGTGTACATGCAGTTCCGCGGCCCGACGTACGAGACCCCGGCCGAGGTGCGGATGGCCCGCACCATGGGAGCCACCCTGGTGGGGATGTCCACGGCGCTGGAGGCGATCGCCGCACGCGAGGCCGGGATGGACGTCCTGGGCATCTCCCTGGTGACCAACCTGGCCGCCGGTATCAGCGCCGAAGCCCTCAGCCACGAGGAGGTGCTCGAGGCCGGCCGGGAGGCGGGCCCGCGCATCTCCCGCCTGCTGGCCGAGACGGTGCGCCGGATCACCGGCCCCGGCACCACCGGCACCACGGATACCACCGATGAGGAGCCCACCCGATGAACCCGGACCAGGACCTCCTGACCCGCGCAAAGGCCTGGGGCGAGGACGACCCCGATCCCATGACCCGTGCGGCGCTGACCTCCCTGGTGGATCAGGCCGCCTCCGGGGACGAGGCCGCGCAGGCGGAGCTCGCCGATGCCTTCACCGGCACCCTCCAGTTCGGCACCGCAGGACTGCGGGGACGGATGGGGCCGGGACCGAACCGGATGAACCTCGCGGTGGTCTCCCGTGCCGCCCGGGGCCTCGCCGATCACCTCACCGGTGACCTGGGCCTCGATCGGCCTCAGGTGGTGATCGGCCACGACGCCCGCCACAACTCCCGCGCCTTCGCCGAGCGCTCCGCCGCGATCATGACCGCGGCGGGCTGTCGGGTGCAGCTGTTCGACACCCACCAGCCCACCCCCCTGGCGGCCTTCGCCGTGCGGCACCTGGAGGCCGATGCGGGCGTGGTGGTCACCGCCTCCCACAACCCGCCTGCCGACAACGGCTACAAGGTGTACCTGGGCGGGCGGGCAGCCGCTCCCGAGGGCCGCGGCGTGCAGATCGTCCCGCCGTCGGACGCGCACATCGCGGCCCGTATCGCGGCCGTGGGGCCCGTGCTGGGGATCGAGGTGGCCGAGTCCGGCTGGGAGATCCTGGGCGACCGCGTCGAGGAGCACTACCTGGAGGCCATCTGCGCGCTGCCGGATCCCGGCTCCCCGCGGGAGGTGCGGATCGTGCACACCGCCATGCACGGCGTGGGCACCCGCATCGCCCTGGCGGCCCTGCACCGCGCCGGCTTCACCGACGTGCACTCGGTGGCCAAGCAGGCCGACCCCGACCCGGACTTCCCCACCGTGTCCTTCCCGAACCCGGAGGAGCCCGGGGCGATCGACCTGGCGCTCGAGCTGGCCGCCACCGTCGAGGCCGACGTGGTGATCGCCAACGATCCCGATGCGGACCGCTGCGCGGCCGCCGTTCTGGACCCGCACCTGGGCCGCTGGCGGATGCTCACCGGCGACGAGCTGGGCGTGCTGCTGGGCGAGCACCTGGTGCGCCGCCACGGCTACCGGGGCACCTTGGCCCGCTCCCTGGTCTCCAGTCGCTGGCTGGACCGGGTGGCGCAGGATGCTGGTACCGAGGCCGCCACCACCCTGACCGGCTTCAAGTGGATCTCCCGTGCCCCGGGCATCGCCTTCGGCTACGAGGAGGCCATCGGCTACTGCGTGCTGCCGGACGTGGTGCGGGACAAGGACGGGCTCTCTGCCGCCCTCATGGTCGCGGAGATGGCCGCGGAGGCGAAGGCCGAGGGCACCACACTGGTGGGCCGGCTCGATGCGCTGGCGCGCCGCGACGGGCTGTACGCCACCTCGCAGCTGTCGGTGCGGGTCGAGGACCTCGCCCTGATCGGCACCATGATGCGCACCATCCGCACCTCACCGCCCGGTGAGCTGGCCGGTTCGCCCGTGGTCGAGAACCAGGACCTCTCCCAGGGCTCGGTGGGGACCACTGGCCTGCCACCCACCGACGGGATCCTGCTGCTGTGCGAGGACGACACCCGGGTGGTGGTGCGCCCCTCCGGCACCGAGCCGAAGCTCAAGTGCTACCTGGAGGTCGTCGAGCCCGTCGCTGCGGAGGCCGACGAGGCGGCGCTGGGGCAGGCCCGCCGTCGCGCGGCCGAGCGGCTCACGCGCGTCACCGAGGACCTGCGCCAGGTGCTCGGGCAGTCCTGAGCCGGGCTCAGTACCCGGACCCGCCGGCACCGCCCTCGAGCACCGCCCGCGAGGAGGACAGGCCCAGCCGGCTGGCACCGGCGGCAACCATCGCCTCGGCGGCCGCGCGGTCACGGATGCCGCCGGAGGCCTTGACGCCGAGACGGTCGCCGACGGTGCGACGCATCAGGGCCACGGCGTGCTCACTCGCGCCCCCGGCGGGGTGGAAGCCGGTGGAGGTCTTCACGAAGTCGGCACCGGCCTGCTCCGCGGCCTCGCACACCGCGACGATCTGCTCGTCGCTCAGCGCGGCGGACTCGATGATCACCTTGAGCACGGTGGGCTTCGGCGCGGCCTCGCGCACCTCCGCGATCTCCTCGCGCACGGCGTCGAACTCACCGGCGCGGGCCAGGCCCACGTTGATCACCATGTCCACCTCGTCGGCCCCCTTGGAGACCGAGTCGGCGGCCTCGGCGGCCTTCACGGAGGGGGCGTGCTGCCCGGAGGGGAAGCCGCACACGGTGGCGACCTTGACCGTGGTGTCCACCGGCAGCATCGACGGTGAGACGCACACCGAGTAGGTGCCCAGCTCCTCCGCCTCCCGCAGCAGGGACTCCACGTCGGCCCGGGTGGACTCGGGCTTCAGCAGGGTGTGGTCGATGAGGGCGGCGAGGTCGTTGTTCGCGATGGAGTTCATGGGCAGATCCTCCCAGACCAGGTGGCTTCCTGTCTCATCGGGCGGGCACCTGGACGCGCCTGGGCTGGCCTAGAATGGACGGCCGTGACCACATCCCGCCCCCGTCCCGGTGCACCGCGCCGCATCGTGCTGGTCGCCGGTCCCTCGGGCAGCGGGAAGGGGGAGATGTCCAGGCGCTGCGGCCTGCCCACGGTGGGGCTGGACGAGTTCTACCGCGATCAGGACGATCCGGGTCTCCCCCACCGCTTCGGGATCGTGGACTGGGACGACCCGGTCTCCTGGAACGCCGGTGCCGCGCTGGAGTCGCTCACCGCGCTCGCCCACGACGGGGCCGCCGAGGTGCCGGTGTACTCGATCTCCGAGTCCCGCCGCAAGGGCAGCCGCATCCTCGATGCCGGGGATGCACCGCTGATCGTCGCCGAGGGCATCTTCGCCGCCGAGCTGGTCGCTCCCCTGGCAGCCGCCGGTCTGCTGGCCGACGCCCTGGTGCTGGACCGGCCCGTGCCGGTGGTGTTCGGGCTGCGTCTGGTGCGGGATCTGTCCGAGGCCCGCAAGCCGCCCCTGACCCTGCTGCGTCGCGGCTGGGCACTAGCCGGGGAGCAGCGAGCGGACGTGATCCGGTGGCGGAGGGCCGGGATGTGTCCGGTGGGGCTGCGTGCCGGGATCGCCCGACTGCGCCGACTCACGGGGGTCGCCGAGGCCGATCGGAACATCACCGCCTGCAGGCAGCATCCGGCGGCGCACGACTGGCACCGCTGATGGTCCGCCGCAGCCTGCCGGCGCTGCGGGCGCGGTGACACGCGCAGCCGCGTGTTGCGGGGCATTCCGACCGCCGGGCGCCGTTCCCCCGTGGCGACAGGGCGGCCCAGCGCGGGCCGGCTGGGGTCAGGCGATGCGGTCGATGACGATGCGGCGCTGCGGCAGCTCGGTGCCGGCGGAGGCGTAGGACCACGAACCCCGGATCGCTTCGGTCGCACGAGCGATCCGCTCCGGGGTGTCGGTGTGCAGTCGAGCGATGACGTCGCCGCTGCGCACCTGGTCGCCCACGTGCGCCACGATCTCGACCCCGGCGGCGGCCTGCACGGACTCCCCGGGGCGCGAGCGTCCGGCTCCCAGGCGCCAGGCGGCCACGCCCACACCCATGGCGTCCAGCCCCTCGACCACGCCGTCGTGATCGGCCCGAAGCTCCTCGACGTGCTTCGCGGTGGGCAGCGGTGCGTCCACATCGCCGCCCTGGGCGGTGATCATGGCCCGCCAGGCGTCCATCGCACGGCCGTCGGCGAGCGCGGTCTCCACATCGGCGTCGTTCACTCCGGAGGCTTCGAGCATCTCGCGGGCCAGTGCGCAGGTCAGCTCCACCACGTCGGCGGGGCCCCCGCCGGCGAGGACCTCCAGGGACTCGCGCACCTCCAGCCCGTTGCCGGCCGTGCGGCCCAGCGGTGCGGACATGTCGGTGAGCAGGGCGACGGTGCGCACTCCGGCATCGGAGCCGAGGTCCACCATGGTGCGGGCCAGCTCGCGCGCATCGGACTCCTCGCGCATGAAAGCGCCGGCACCGGTCTTGACGTCGAGGGTGAGGGCGGCGGTGCCCTCGGCGATCTTCTTGGACATGATCGAGCTGGCGATCAGCGGGATCGCCTCGACGGTGGCGGTGACGTCGCGCAGGGCGTACAGCTTCTTGTCGGCGGGGGCCAGGCCGGAACCGGCCGCGCAGATCACCGCACCCACCTCCTCGAGCTGCCGCATCATCTCCTCGTTGCTGAGGTCGGCGCGCCAGCCGGGGATCGCCTCGAGCTTGTCGAGGGTGCCGCCGGTGTGGCCGAGCCCGCGTCCGGACAGCTGGGGCACCGCCACCCCGTAGGAGGCCACCAGGGGGGCCAGGGGAAGGGTGATCTTGTCCCCCACCCCGCCGGTGGAGTGCTTGTCGGTGGTGGGCTTGGACAGGGAGGAGAAGTCCATCCGCTCGCCGCTGGCGATCATCGCCGCGGTCCAGCGGGAGATCTCCTCACGATCCATGCCGTTGAGGAAGATCGCCATCGCCAGGGCGGACATCTGCTGCTCGGCCACGACGCCACGGGTGTAGGCGTCGATCACCCAGTCGATCTGCTCCGGCGTGAGCCGGTCCCCGTCGCGCTTGGTGCGGATCACCTCGACGGCGTCGAAGGGCTCCACGGCAGAAGTGCGGTTCTCGTTCACAGGTGTCCCATCGGTGGTGGTGCGGAGATCGGTGATGCCGGCGCTGTGCGGGGCGACCGGCCGATCGGGGGCGGGGCGGGGTCCGTTCGGGGTCAGGCCAGCCCCATGTCCGCCGGCCCGAAGGCCTGCGGCAGGATCCCCTCGAGGTCCCTCACCCCCTGCGGGGTGAGGATGGCGAAGTCGTCCGCGGCGTGCTCGGACAGCAGCTGGCGGCAGCGGCCGCAGGGCATGATCACATCTCCCTGGCCGTTGACGCACACGAAGGCGGTGAGCTTTCCGCCGCCCCCGGCGATCAGCTCGCTGACCATGCCGCACTCGGCGCACAGGGTGACGCCGTAGCCGGCGTTCTCCACGTTGCAGCCGGTGACGATGCGACCGTCGTCCGCGCGACCGGCGGCACCCACCGAGTACCCGGAGTACGGGGCGTAGGCGCGACGCACCACGTCGCGGGCGGCGGTGAGCAGCTCGTCGAACGGCGCGCCAGCGGCGCCCTGGGCGTGCTCGGGGACGGAGGAGGGTGTGGTCACGGGGTCTCCTGGGTCACTGCTTGACGTAGGGGATGCCGTCCGCGGCGGGAACGCGCACGCGGCCCACCACGCCGGCGACCGCGAACAGTGCGACCACGTAGGGCAGCATCAGCAGGAAGTCACCGGGGATGCTCACACCGCCCTCGGCGGCGCTCATGGTGCCCAGGCGCAGCTGCAGCGAGTCGGCGAAGGCGAAGGTGAGCGCGGCCAGCAGCGCCCCGACGGGGTGGTAGCGGCCCAGGATCATGGCGGCCAGGGCGATGTAGCCCTTGCCGGCGGACATGTCCTCGCCGAAGGCCACACCGGTGCCGATGGTGAGCATCGCGCCTCCCAGGCCGGCCACGGCCGAACCCAGCAGCACGTTGGACCAGCGGGTGGGGTTGACCTTGATGCCGACGGTGTCAGCGGCCCGCGGGTGCTCGCCGACCGCGCGGACCCGCAGTCCCCAGCGGGTGCGGAACAGGGCGATGGTCAGCACGACCACGATGACCCACATCAGGTACACCAGGATGTTCTGCTCGAACAGGGCCGAGCCGATCAGCGGGATGTCCGCCAGCAGGGGGATCCGCAGGGTGGGCAGTCGCATGGGGGAGTTGAACATCCCGGGGTTCGCGCTCATCACCGAGCCGAAGAAGAACGAGGTGATGCCCACGGCGAACACGTTCAGCACCACGCCGACGATGATCTGCTGCACCTGGTACCCCACGGCGAACAGAGCCAGCAGGGCACCCATCAGCACCGCCACCAGCGGGGCCGCGATCAGGCCGGCCCACACATTGCCGAGCAGGGAGCCCACCAGTGCGGCACCGAACGCACCGAACAGCAGCTGACCCTCGATGGCGATGTTGATGACACCGGCGCGCTCGGACAGCACACCGGACAGCGCACCGAAGGCGAGGGGGACGGCGAGGATGACCGTGGACTGCAGCAGGGTCCCGACGCTGAGGGATCGCTCGGAGATCACCCAGGTCATGAAGGACAGCACCCAGGCCACCGCGAAGATGCCCACCAGGGTGTTGCGGATCGCAGGGCGCAGGCGGTGGGGCCGGGACTGGAGTGCCCACAGCGCTGCCGAGGCGAGCAGCGCGATCACCGCGAGCACGATGGAGGCGGCCATGGACGGGACGGTCACCTGCTCGGGAAGGATCCCCAGCGGGTTCAGGTCCTTCTCACGGGCGATGCCGTAGGTGCTGGAGGCGCCGGGGATGCCGCGCAGCCCGAAGAAGATCAGTCCCAGCACGCCCAGGATGGTGGTGGTCAGCGGCAGGTGCCACCACGTGGAGGGACGCTCGTCGACGACGGCCTTCTGGACGACGGCGTCATCGGAGGCCAGGCGCGTGGTGGCGCTCATCGGTCCTCTCCCTTCGTCTCGGTCCGGGCCCCGGACCGCTCAGCACTGCCCGGTGGTTCGGCGGGGTCAGGCGCCGCACTGCTGCCCGAGAAGGAGGGTGCCTGGCTGGTCGCAGCGCTGCTGGTGCTCACGACGGAGGAACCGCCGTTCCGGGTGGCCCCCGTGCGGTCCTCCCCTGCTCCGGAGGTGGCACGGGCACGGCGGCGCCGCTCGCCCGCTCCGGGGTTGTCCACGCGGCGCAGGCCGATCAGGGTGCGCACCAGCGGCGGCGCCGCGATGAACAGCACCACCAGGGCCTGGATCACGGAGACCAGGTCCAGGGGCACGCCCTGCTGGGTCTCCATGTAGCGGCCGCCGGTGGACAGGCCCGCGAACAGCAGGCCGGCCAGCACGATGCCCACCGGCCCGGAGCGGCCCAGCAGGGCGACGGTGATCGCATCGAAGCCGAGCGAGCCGGCGATGCCGTCGGTGAGGCGCTTCTCGGTGCCCAGGATGTGCACGGCGCCGGCCAGGCCAACCAGGGCGCCGGCCACCGCCATCACGGCGAAGGAGGCGCGGGCCGGGGAGATGCCGGCCACGCGGGCGGCGCGCGGGTTGGAGCCGACGGCACGGAACTGGAACCCGAGGGTGGAGCGGTTCATCAGCCACCACAGGAACACCACCACGGCGATGGCCAGCAGGATGCCGGCGTGGAGGCGGAACTGGCTGCCCAGCAGCAGCGGCAGGGAGGCGGTGTCCTTCACGGAGGGCGAGGTGGGCTGGGACTGGTTGGCGCCGGTGAACGCACTGGTCTTCAGGGCGAAGAACAGCAGGTAGGTGGCGATCCAGTTCAGCATGATGGTGCTGATGACCTCGTTGGCGCCGAAGCGGGCCTTGAGGAAGCCTGCGATCCCGCCCCAGAACGCACCGGCGATGACACCCACGACCAGGGCCACCAGCAGGTGGATCACGATCGGGAGCTGGAAGGTGAAGCCCACATAGCCGGCCACCATGGCACCGACGATCAGCTGGCCGGTGCCGCCGATGTTGAACAGGCCGGCGCGGAAGCCCACCGCCATGCCGCAGGCCGCGATCACCAGGGGGGTGGCGATGGTGAGGGTCTCCGTGAGGGGGCGCAGGCCGCGCATCAGCGCGGGACCCCACACGTAGGTGCCCGTGCCGCCGTCGGCTCGCAGCGACTCCAGGGTGCGGGTGAAGCCGGGGAAGTCGAACACGGCTCCGCGGAACATCGCCGCGTAGGCCTGGCTGATCGACTGCCAGGCGGCACTGAAGGTGTCCCCCGGACGCGCGAAGAAGTAGCCGAGGGCCTCGCGCACCTCGGTGTCGGCGATCAGGATCAGGATCGAACCGATGATGAAGGCGAACACGAAGCTGGCGACCACCACCAGCAGGTTGCCTCGGGCGATGTCCTGCACCAACCGGCCCCAGCGGTCCTGCGAGGGGTCCGCAGGCGGCGGGGCCTCGGAGCCGGTGCCGCCGGAGCCGACGCCCGGGGCGCTGCCCTGCTCCGCGGCGGAGGGGGTCAC
>NZ_JAMBDS010000037.1:0-31817 GCF_025143785.1 Brachybacterium sp. p3-SID1565 | reverse complement strand
GCCGACGGCCAGCTCGCCGGCGGCCCCGTCAACGGCGGCAGCGCCGTGATCGAGTTCGTGCAGGAGATCCAGGAGCAGCTGGCGGAGGCACAGGCAGGCGGGGAACTGTCGTCCGGCGGCTGAGTGCGAACAGGGAAGCCGACAGGGTACGCCTCGCTCCGGGCGCACCAGGTGGCGCATTCCGGGGGAGGCGCTTTCAGGCGGGCAGGGGGACGGCGGACCGTCACACCCTCGATAGTGGCATGCCCTCGGCGAATTAAGAAGGAGGGCCGTCGCACTTCTTCACCTCCGGCACCCTTTTGCGACCTCACCGTCGGGCAAATTTCCACGAGTTCACCGCGTCGCCACTTTTATCTGAACATTTCCGACGATCCGCCTGTGCCGTCTAGTCTGTACATATGAGCTCTCCCGCCCCCGTGCGCCACCCGGAGTCGCAGCAGCCTTCGGTCCTGTTCGTGTGCACAGGCAACGTCTGCCGCTCCCCCTTCGCCGAGCATCTGCTGCGCGATCGATTACCCGGCATCCGCACTGCAAGCAGGGGTATCTTCGCCCTGGAGGACAGGCCGATGGATTCGCAGATGGCGGGCGAGCTCTCAACGCGCGGCGTCGACCCGCAGGGCTTCCGCGCCCGCCAGGTATCCGCCGCGGACCTCGGGGCGGATCTGATCCTCACAATGTCGCGCCGGCAGCGCACCTACCTCCTGGATGAATTCCCTGCCGCAGCCCGGCGCATCGGACACATGGGACATATTCCAGAGCTCGTTCGGATGGCGTCGGAGAATCCGAATTCCTCACTGAAGGAAATCATCTCCGCGTGGACGCGCCGGGCGGTTCCCGCGGGCCTCGACGTCCCCGATCCCTACGGCAAGGATGCGGCGCAAGCGGCACGGACGGCCGCGTTACTCACCGAGCGGGTGGAGCAGCTGGTGCCGGTGCTGCGCCGGGGCGTCCTCGCCCCCTGATCAGCCTCGGCGGGCCCAGCCGTGGGCCACGAGATCCGAGACCGTGCCTCGGACAAGGGCCGTGCTCTCGGGGTGTTCTCCGATCTCCTCGACCACCAGCTGCTCCAGCTGGTCGAAGGTGAGGGGGCCCGCGTCAGCGAGCAGGTCCCAAACCAGTCCTGCGAGGCCCGGCAGGTGGATCGCGCCGTGCTCACCGAGCAGGAACAGCCCGGACTCCATGGCGAGCGCCTGGCGGAAAGGAACGGCCGCTATCCTGCCAGGCGCCGGCGCCGTGTCCTCCCAGGTGACCACGTCTCCGGGCCGCGGCTCGATCTCGGCCGTCTCGGCGTGCTCGGCCGGCGGCAGGCGGCGCAGCAGCTCCTCGAGCTCGGCGGCCTCCCGGTAGCGCACCTCCAGAGCGCCGCCCACAGAGTTCAGCAGTTCGGCGAGCGTGGCGAGACCTCCGGGCAGCGCCCACAGCGAGGAGGTCTGCGGCACGATCCGGGTCAATGCCTCGGACAGCGGCACCCGCGTCACCGAGGACCCCTCTTCCGGCTCGTCCTCGTCCCGGATCCGCTCGAGCAGCAGCACCATCGCCGGCGCCGGGGCGGCCGCCTCATGGGCGGGGCGGAGCCCCAGGCCCCCCAGGGCGAGGTCCCGTTTCGCGCCGAGCTCCGGGTCGTGCTTGGAGACGGGCTTGGGATAAGGCGTGAGCGCGAAGGTGCCGGGTGTGATGATCGTCAGCTCGTCGGTGAGGTAGGCGCCGCCCCGTCCCAGCATGGAGGAGGCGGTGGACTTCCCGGCCCCGGACGCGCCGACGAGCACGAGGATGCCGAGCTCGGGGTGGGCAACGGCGCCGGCGTGCAGGAGCAGGCGGGTGCCGATCAGCCGGCGGATCACCTCGCGGGTGAGGTGGCCGGAGATGGTGTAGCTCGCCTCGGGCCGCGCGGGCAGCGGGACGGCCCCGGCGGGGAGGTCGCCGCTGGGGAGCGCGTAGTCGAGGCGGATCTGCGGTGTCGCGCCGTCGTCGTCGGCCGCACGCAGGTGATACCAGAGGGCGTCGATCTCCTCGGCGACGGTCTCGAGGCCGGGTCCGAAGGTGAGCAGCACGCTGTGGCCTGCGACCTCGAGCCGGTTCGCGTTGGCGGTCACGCGGCGTCCCCCTCGATCGTCTCGAGGATCCCACCCATATCGAGCTCGGCGAGGAAGACGGTGATGATCTGCTCGGCGTCCTCGGGCACGTCCTCGACCTCCTGCCGCAATCGGGCGGCGAGTTCGGTGGGACTCGCGGTGCGGCCGGGCGCATCCGCGAGCAGCTCGAGCACGAGAGCGCCCACGCCCTGGATGCGGTTGATCGGGCCGTGGGGCAGCGCCCCCACCCACAGGTCCTCCCCGTCCCAATCGCTGACCAGGGGGCGCAGCCGGTAGCGGGTCACGGGACGCTCGCCTGGACGAAGCGGCCGGAGCCGCCGGCGTGGAGCTGTCCGGCGGCGGCGGGCACGAACAGGGCCTTGCCGGCGGTGAGCACGTGGCGGCCCAGGTCGCTCTGCACCAGCACCTCCCCCTCGAGGCCGAGAAGGGTGCGGGGCCCGCCGCCGGGGACGCGGTGGCAGGCGCGGAAGGTGCCGGGCGGATCGGTGAGCGTGGTCATCGAAAGCTCGAAGTCGTCCACGGGCGCATAGTAGGCGACCGATGTCGCGTTCTGCCGCTCCGGCGCGACGCGTAGCGGCGGTGCGGCCTGCACGCTCACGCACTGCAGCATCTCGTCGGCGTCGACCTTCTTGGGGGTCAGCCCGGCGCGCAGCACGTTGTCGCTGGCGGCCATGATCTCCAGGCCCACGCCGCGCAGGTAGGCGTGCAGAGTGCCTGGGGGCACGAACATCGCCTCGCCCGGGCGGAGGGTGACGGGGTTCAGCAGCAGCGCGGCGACCACGCCGGGGTCGCCCGGGTGGTGATCGGCCAGCAATGCAACGGTCTGGTCGATGCGCAGGGAGGGCGAGTGGCCGGAGTCGGCACGAGCCCGGCAGGCCCCGACGACTTGCTGGACCACATCGGGGCCAGGGCGCATTGCCGAGGAGACCAGGGTGCGGAACGCGGCGCGCATGCCGTGGGCGGTGGGGCTGCGAGTGAGGAGCGCATGGAGGCGGTCGGTGAGATCGGTGCCCAGCCCCTCCAGGAGCGCGGCGGCGCGGCGCGGGGTGCGGAACCCGCACAGCGCGGTGAAGCGGGTCAGCGCGATCAGCATCTCGGGCTTGTGGTTGTCGTCGCGGTAGTTGCGCAGCGGCGACTCGAGCGGGAGCCCGGCCGCGGTCTCCGCGGCGAAGGACTCCTGGGCGTGCTCGCGATCGGGGTGGACCTGCAGGGACAGCGGCTTCTCCGGCGCGATGACCTTCAGCAGATAGGGCAGGCGGGCGCCGAAGGCGCGCTCCACGCCGCCGCCGAGCATGCGGCGCGGGTCTGTGGCGATCGCGGCGTCGAGCCCGGTGCCGGCGTCCTGCCCTGTGGCGAGGGTGGAGGGCGCCAGCGGATGCGCCCCGTACCAGGCCTCGGCCCAGGGGGCGCCGTCGGCGGGGCGGCCCAGGAACTCGGGGATCGCGGTGGTCGATCCCCAGTCGTAGTGCTGGATGCGGCTATCGAGCTCCCACACGTCCGCTCCCCCTTCCGTTCTCGTTCGTGCGTCCTTCTGCGCTCATCACGAGCGTCCGTCCGCCCGCGGGCACTGCTGCCGATCCCGCGGCCAGGGCCGGCGGCTCCTACACTTGCCCCCATGACATCCCCCGTGCAGGTGCCGGTCCCGGTGCGTCTGCGCATGGCCCATGGTTGCCTCGACCATATTGCCCGAGGCGCGGGTGTGAGGATCCTGCATCTCAAGGGCGTGGCGCTGCATCCGTTGCTGGCCGAGGGCCGCGCCGGCTCCTCGGACTGCGACGTGCTGGTGGACCCGGGGCAGGTCGCGCCGCTGGTGGCCGCGCTCGAGGCCGACGGATGGGGGCAGTTGACCACCTTCGAACACGGCAGCGTGTTCGCGCATGCGGCGACGTTCCACCACCGCGTGTGGGGAACGGCCGATCTGCACCGCGCCTTCCCAGGCCTGGACCGGGATGCGGCGGCGACCTTCGAGCGCCTGTGGGCGCATCGGGAGAGCGTGGACCTCGGCGGCGCCCCGTGCGCGGTCCCGGATCTCACCGCGCAGCGTCTGGTGCTGCTGGTGCACGCCGCCCGCGATGCGAGCGGCCGCTCCCGTCATGACGTGCGCGTGGCCTGGACCGAGGTGGACGAGGCGGAGCGCGCGCGGATCAAGGGTCTCGCCGCCGAGCTCGGTGCCCAGGTGCCGCTCGCGCTCGCGATCGGTCGCCCGGAGACCGTGGAGGGCCTGCCCGGGGCGCGGGTGTGGCAGGCGGTGCACGACGGCGCCGCCCCGCGGGAGGTATGGCGGGCACGCCTGCGGGACGCCGACGGCTCCTTGGCGAAGGCCCGGCTGCTGGTCGAGGCGCTGCAGGTCAATCGCGATCATCTGGGCCTCCGCCTGGGCCATGCCCCGTCTCGGGGCGAGGTGCGCCGGGAGTGGTGGGCGCGCTGGGGGCGCTTCCTGGGTCGCTGAGTCCCGGCCGACGGGCCGACGCGTCGGCCGGCCGCTCCGTGCGGCGGTTCCGTGCGTGCCTCCCGGCGAGCCGTCGCACGAGCAGCCCGAGGCCGACGCCGAGCGCGGCACCGGCGGTGTTGGCGAGGATGTCGACCAGGTCCTGCTCCCGCGTGCCGATCTCGCCCTGGTAGAGCTCGACCGCGATCGAGAGCCCCGCGCCGGCCGCCACCAACCACCAGGTGGGCACCAGCACGGCGAGCGCCGCGAAGAACGGCACGAACAGCGCCACGTTCGCGAGCGCCGCGAACATCTCCGGGGTGACCTGCTCACGCAGGCCCACGGCACCGGTGACGGGGTACCAGATCCCCACGTTCAGACGGTTCACGGCCCAGCCGTCCGAGGTCAGCAGCAGCGCGCCCGCCGCGAGCGGATAGAGCAGCAGGACGAGCGCGGCGAGGAGGCGGAGGGGACGGGGCAGTGCGCTCTTGGGGCGCGCAGCGGTTGCTCCGCCTGGAACGGGCCGGGTCATCATCAGTAGGCACCCGAGGAGGCGAGCACGGCCTTGACCGTGCGGATGAGGATCTGGAGGTCCTGGGTGAAGGACCAGTTGTCGACGTAGTAGGTGTCCAGCCGCACCGTGTCCTGCCAGGAAAGGTCGCTGCGACCGGAGACCTGCCACAGTCCGGTGATGCCGGGGCGAACGTGCAGGCGCCGACGGGCGTCGTCGTCGTAGCGCTCCACCTCACCGGGCAGGGCTGGGCGGGGGCCGACGAGGCTCATGTCGCCCCGTAGCACGTTCCACAGCTGCGGCAGCTCATCGAGGGAGAAGCGGCGCAGGAAGCGTCCGGGGGCGGTGATGCGGGGGTCGTTCTGCATCTTGAACATGACCGTGTTGCCGCGGTCCTGGACGGCGCGCTCGACCATCTCGACCTTCACGGCCTCGGCGTCGGTAACCATCGTGCGGAACTTCAGGAACTCGAAGTGCGTCCCGTCGCGGCCCACGCGCTGCTGGCGGAAGATTACGGGTCCTCTGTCGTGGGCGCGGATGCGCAGCGCGATCACGGCGAGCAGCGGGGAGATCACCGCGAGGACGAGCGCGGCGACGACCACGTCGAACAGGCGCTTGGTCCAGCGCAGGGCCTGGCGGGCGCGGGGCAGATCCATGTGCACCAGCGGCAGCCCGGCGACGGGGCGCATCGTGACGCGGTCCGCGGAGATCTCGGTGAGGGCGGGCACCACGATCACGCCGATCTTCTCGTGCTCAAGCTTCCAAGCGGTGCGGCGGAACTCCTCCGCGCTCGAGGTGGACCCGGCGGTGAACAGCAGCATGTCCGGCGCGGCGGACTCAGCGATCGCCAGCAGGTCACGCTCCGCCCCGAGCACGGGGATCCCGAGCCGCGAGGAGTCGGCGATGCCTCCCGGGGTCACGGCGCCCACGATGTCGTAGCCGAGCCACCGCTCGCGGTGTAGGGTCGCGGCTATCCCGTCGACGTGGCCGAGGGAGCCCACGGCGATCACCGACTGGCGGAAGGCCCCGCGCACGCGGGCCGCGGCGAGGCCGCGCCGCAGCAGCAACCGGTTCAACAGCAGCAGCGGCGGGCCGGCCACGGAGAAGACGACGAAAAAGGCGCGGGAGAGCTCGAGATCCAGCAGGTAGACGAGCGCGCCGATGACACCGAAGGCAGCGCCGGAGGCGTGGAGGACATTGCGGTAGAGCTGCGGGCCGGAGGTGAGCTGGCGACGGTCGTACCCGCCGAGCATCGCGATGGCGGCCAACCATCCGAGCGCCATGACGAGGGAGGCGCTGGTGACGTTCTCGCGAAGATCACCGGCTGGCGGCAAGACGAGCTGGCGGACGGCAAACGCGATGCCCACCGCGAGGGCGAGCGCGAGCATGTCCGCGACGATCATGGCCGGCAGCGTCAGCAGGCGCAGCCGTGCCTCCGACGTGCGCTGGGTCCGCGTCGAGGGTCGATGGCGCGCCTGCGCGGCACGCTCGACATCCAGATCAGTCAAGGTCCCCAACCCCAGATCCCCCGGAAACAGCGTTCAACGGCCCCTCCACGGCTCATCGGCGACCACAGCCACCGTCTCACACCCCTGCGCTGGACCGCTCGACCCGACGCCACGCGCGCGCGAGGGAGATAACGGACGAAACGATTCTTGGTTGCGACTTTAACGGCGTGTAACAACAGATGAGCAGAGTTCTTCGCAAATTGTGATCGGAGCCGCTGGCCTCACCCGGGTGGCCACGCACCCGAGAGCGAGAGATAGCCTCGATCTTTCATGGTGCTGCTGAGCGGCGGTGTCCGGCGTTGTTGCCGGTGTGCGCGAGCTGATTGTGGCATGAGGGTGTGACGGGTCGCCGCGTGTCGATCGCGGTGGCCGGGCGTTCCGGTGCCAGGGTCCTTGGGGAGTGCGGTCAGCGACGGGGCCGGGAGCTATCCGGCCGGGGCGGGAAGCTGGGCGAGGCGGTCGTAGCCTGCCTGGATGATCCCGGCCCAGCGTGACCGGTCCGAGAGATGCAGGACCCGCTACCGGGCATGGCGAGCGAAGGTTGCGGCGGTCTGGAACAGACGCAGTCGCTGGCGTTTGGGTTCCCATCGCCGTGCCGAGGAGTCGGGAAGCGCGAGCAGGCCCATCCAGGCAGTGATTTCGCTGGCCAGAGCGATGATCTGGCACCAGATCCGGTTCTGGGCGAAGGATTTCAGCGGCAGGTTCCGTAAGCCAGCGTCTTTCGCGGCCCGGATCCGGTCCTCGCATCGCGCCCGGCGGCGGTGACGGACTTCGAGGTCAGCCAGCTGCCCCCGGGTGGGTGGGGGCACCTCCCCCGAGCGCAGCGAGGAGGGGGAGTGGTCGCGAAGGCGGTCAGGCGGTAACCGTCGACGTCCTCGAACCGCAGCTGCGCCCCGGGATGCGGTCGCTCGCGGCGGACGATGACCCGCATCCCCTTTGGCCAGTCCTTGAGGTCCAGCAGTCCGGTCAGCTCGGCCACGTCCGCCCCTTCTCGTGGGGTGCCGTCGGGGTCATAGGCCGGCTCCCAGACATGCTCGGGGATGATCCGGTAGACCTCCGGGGTGTTGGCGGGCAACGTGAATCCCACCGAGTACGAGACCCGGCGTTTGACCAGCTCCTCGATGGTTTTCTTGGTGGAGCCGGCACCGTCGATCCGGATCAGCACCTTCTTCCCCGGCCTGGGCCCCAGCCCTACTTGGGCCAGCGCCTGTCTGATCACGGTCTTGTGGTCAGCAGCCGTGTTCGAGCCCGCGTTCCCGGGCCGGAGCAGGCAGGTCAGCATCTCCCCACCACTGCCTTCGCCGTGGTCGGCGAAGGCCAGCAGGGGGTGGAACCCGAATCCCTTCTTGAACGTCGCTCGTGCGTTCTCCTTCTCGCTATGAGCTGTCACGAGGGTGGCGTCGAGATCGATGACCAGAGGGTTCTTCGCGGTGACGTGATGGCTCGGGGCATGGCTGCCGGCCCGAGCCCACGCCGCCTCGCGGGCGCGGCGGCGGGCGGTGTTGATCGCGCGTTCGGCAGCATCGACATCGCTGGCCAGGAGCGCGAGCAGGCGAGAGATCGTGGGATCCGAGGCCACCTGACCGTAGACGTCCGGCTCGGCCCGCACCGCGGCGACGTCGGCCAGGCAGTCCCCGCCCACAGCCAGTGTCAGCGCGAGGTCGAGCAGGATCTTGCCTGGATCATGCTGCGCCAACGGGCGCCGCCACGGTCCCAGCGCTTGCGACAGGGCCCGGTCCAGGCCGGTGGCGCGGACCGTCTCGGTCAGCAGCACCCCGCCCGCCTGCCCCACCGCCGCACTCGGTGCGACATCAACCTGCACCCGCGGATACAACCCGGTAGTGTTCACCCTGAAGGTGCTCCTTCGACCTTGGAGAATTGGACCTTAAGCAAGCCCTATTCTTCCAGGTCAGGAGCACCTTTCCGCGTCTACGACCACTCCTCGGACACCTCAACGATGAAAGCCCGAGGGTAGGTCCGTTGCGTGAGCGCGCGAGAGAGCTGGACCGGCTGCCGCGTGGTGCTCGGCGTGAGCGTGCCGGTGACGTCGGCGATGATCGCCTGGTTCGTGGTGGACCTCTAGCTCATCGGGCCGGGGCCAGCTCAGAGAAGCGGCCTGCGGATTCTCCCGACGCGGGCCTCAGTACCTCCAAGGGAGCAGCACCCACGGTAGTCGGATCGCCCAGAAGCCAGAGTATTGCGGTGCACCACGATTCAATCGCGTGCACGAGACACCCGGCCCACTAGGGCATGTCTCATAAATCTTGGTCCAGGTGATGCAGGCCGCGAGGACGACGGCATCGCGGTAGGTGAGGGCGAGCTTGTCATAGCGGGTGGCCAGTCCTCGCCACTGCTTCGCGAGAGCGAAGGAGCGCTCGACGACGTTGCGTCCCTTGTGGGCGACCACGTCGAACCCGGGCGGGCGCCCGCCCCGGGAGCCTCTGCGCTGGCGGGCAGCGATCTCGTCCGGCTTCTGCGGGATCACGCCCGTGATCCCGCGCCGGGCGAGGTGTCCGCGGTTGATCCTCGAGGTGTAGGCGCGATCGGCGAGGACCGCGTCGGGGCGAGTGCGGGGCCGGCCCGGGCCCAGGCGAGGAACCCTGATCTCGGCCAGCACCTCGATCAGCATCGCGCCATCGTTGCGCTGCCCGCCCGTGACGACCGCCGCCAGCGGACGCCCGTTCCCATCGACCACGGCATGGATCTTTGTCGTCAGCCCACCCCTTGACCGGCCGATGTCGTGACCTGCAGGTTCACGTGCGCCACCCAGAGAACTGTGGACGAAGTCCTCACCGCGCGGCCTGTGATTCACTCCGGCCCCCGTGTCCTGCTCGGGACGGGTCGTGTTGCTCGCGTGCTGATGCGCACGCGTGATCGTCGCGTCGACCGACACGTCCCAGGAGATCTTCCCGGCCGCGTCGGCCGTGGCGAGGGGCTGTTGGAGGACGTGATCCCAGGTGCCGTCCGCGGCATAGCGGCGATGTCGCTTCCAGACCGTCTGCCACGGTCCGAAACGCTCTCGCGGGAGGTCCCGCCACGGGATCCCGGTGCGGTGAGCCGCCCCCTTCATTCGGTCCGGACGTTCTGTGAGTCGTCGGTTTCCATTTGATGGGTGCACTGCCGAGCGTACTCGGCTGGGGTTAGGTAGCCGAGCGAGGAGTGCCGGCGGTGGTGGTTGTACTCGTCCTTCCAGTCGCCGATGATGACCTGTGCGTGCAGCAGCGAGTAGAAGCTGTTGATGTTCAGGCACTCGTCGCGGATCCGGCTGTTGAATGACTCGACGTATCCGTTGCGCCACGGCGATCCCGGCGGAATGTAGGACAGGCCGGTGCGGGCGCCGGCCCAGTCGGCCATCGCCTCGCTGATGAACTCCGGCCCGTTGTCCGACCTGAGCACCGCCGGGGCGCCCCGGGCGGCGACGAGGTCCTCGAGGTGGGCGGTGAGTCGGTCGGCGGTAATCGAGCGCTCCACCAGCCCACCGATGCACTCCCGGGTGTGCTCGTCGACGATCGAGCAGATCTTGATCGGCCGGCCCTGCTCGTCGGCGTCGAACTGGAAGTCCACCGCCCACACCACGTTCGGTGCATCCGCTGTCGGCGGGTCGACGGTGGAGGATCCGACTCGCTTGCGTCGACGCCGCTGCGGGACGCGAAGCCCCTCGTCCCGCCAGAGGCGTTGGATCTTCTTGTGGTTCACCACCCACCCCTCGGCGCGCGCATCGTGATACGCCCGCCGATACCCGTAGCGGGGATGGTCCTTCGCCCAGCCGCGCAGCCACTCCCTGAGCGCCCGATCCGGGTCCGTGACCGTGTCGGCGTTGAGTGGGCGGCGGTACGCGGAGCGTGGCAGCCCGGCCAGATGGCACGCCATCCGCTCGCTCACCTGCAGTGTCCTGATCAGGTGAGCGAAGGCGGCGCGGTGCCTGCCCGGGCCTAGAAGTTTCCCTCGGCCAGCTCCTTGAGCGCCGCCTTCTCCAGCTCCGCTTCCGCGAGCAGCCGCTTCAGGGTCGCGTTCTGCTTCTCCAGCTCCTTCAGGCGCTTTGCGTCGTCGGCCTTGAGGCCGCCGTACTGGTTCCGCCACCGGTAGTACGTCTGCTCGGACACCCCGAGCTCCCGGCACACCGCCGCGACGTCCTGACCATCGGAGAGCATCCTGTCGGCCTGCCCGAGCTTACGGACGACCTGTTCGGGGGTGTGACGCTTCCTGCTGTTCGTCATGATCTGACCAGTCTCCCTGCCCGCGACCGCGGGCAACAGGACGACTCTCATAACGACTGGACCTACGAAACGGGGGCAGCCCAGAAGGCTCAATCGCGCGCTCCACATGGCCACGGTCACCCGAATGGTTCACGACCCCGAGGCACGCGCTTACGTTGACAGACGGCGAGCTGAGGGGCGCACGACAAAAGAGATCCGACGCCGCCTCAAGCGCTACCTCGCCCGGCGGATCTATCGAACTCTCGAGGCGCTCCACGCGGCGCCGACCACGGCTTGACAGACATAGAAGAGTCCATCGACCCCACACCGCCTGCGCTGATCAGCCCCCGGCCACCCGAGTCCACGCACGCGTCGACAACGTCGTGACCTCATACATCTAGAGTCCGCATGAGTTCTTCGGACATGGAGAACAAGGCAGCAGGAGTCGGGTCGGAACATGGCTGTGAGTGCTTGATATGGCCGACTCACGCCAAGTTACTGTTCGCGTACCCGATCAGGTCGTGGAAGAGCTTATCCGTCGCTCGTGTCTGAACCGTGCGGCTTGCGTCCTCGTATGAGACCTCTCCACCTCCGATGAGAACTGCGCCAATGTCATGGGCGAGTGCATTGCGCAACTGCCACTCGGGGATTTTCGTTTCCCAGGTCTTCTCCGGCTCAAGTGCCTTGACCACACGATTGCGCCGCCCATCGTCCTGGACTTCACGCCGGAGGAGGTCTAGGACCAGTTGCTCAACTTGTGGAGATGCAGGAAAGCGTGGTGCGTTTAGCAAGGCGCGTTGGCGAGTGAAACTCTCGACGAGAGAGAAGCACGCGAGCAAGATCGCTTTCTGAACGGTCGGCTCTTGGGTAGTTTCAAACATTGCCCGTAAGGCCTCAAGTTCATCGATGAGCGTGCCGAGGGAGACTGGCCGCAACCGATACAAGTCAAACAACTCGTCATCGGGATCGCCGTTCAGGTCTTCTGGATCCGGTTGCCAGTACTGGTGGCTGCTCGGTAGGTCGTGCTCGTACAGGGCCGTCGGAAGCAAATGGTCTACAAGTTCCAGAGTTTCCTCCGACCGCGCGTCCAAGGTGGGGAACGTCAGTAAGAACTCCCCTTCTGAGGTGGTGGAGACAGAGGGTTCCCCGAGAGCCCCCAACACCAAGATTCGTGTTATTGAGCTTAAAGTCGGGAGCCACCGAAGCGAGACGGCTGTGACCGCTCCCGCGAAAGGCAACGGCACTCTCAACGCGTCTAGAACAGCAGGAATGAGGTCAGGGTCAATCTGGGAAGCTCGTGGAAACTCGACGTAGTTGCCGAATGCGAAGTCATCGTTTCCCGTGTCTGTCTGCGGTTGCAGGTCGAGGAGCTCGATCAGGTTTTCGATGTTCTGCTGCGTCATCCGACCTCATCTCTTCAGCGCATCGATCAACGCTGTCCACATCTACCAGACCTTCGCCCGCGAGGCCGCCGCACACGCAGGACCTGCCGAGGCACTTCCACGCAGGAGGATTCTGGCTCACCTGGCCGCTATGAGGAGACCTGAGCCCGAAGCCGTCCCGGTGTCCATTCCGCTTGTGGTGCTCGACGTGCGTGAGGACGGCACCGTGGGCGTCACTGTCGACGGGAGCCCACTGCACCCGGACCCTTTCGCGCCGCCGTTGCGGGGTTCCTCGTTCGGGCAGATCATAGACCGCGCCACGGATGACCGGACGACTCCGGCGCGGGTCGAGGTTCGCGAGGCGGACGGGACGACCTTCACCGACATCATCGCGGCCCAACGTCGCCAAACACCCGACCCGACGCCTGAACGCGAGGAGCCAGCGCCGCGGACGGTGTTCCATACTGTCGAAGGCGACGGGTTCGTTCCCGGTGAGGACGTGGCGGTCGCCGTCGTCACCGGGCACACCGACGCGTCCGGTACCGGCACGGCCCGCCCTCCCATCGACCCCGCCCGGCTCGGGCCGGACGCTGAGAGCGGGGTCGTGGAGGTGGTGCTGTTCGGCCGCATCTCCGGCACCACGATCATCCGGCGACTGCCCTGAACAGTCAGGGTCGGCAGACCGGCTCGTTCGGTGATGAGCTGACCAACGCGGCCATGATCGGGCTGCTCGGGCTGCTCGGCGTCGCCTTGGTGCTCCGCAGCGCCGGGTCCGTCGCGGCAGTCCTCACCGGCACGAGCCAGCCCGCCGGTGGTCCCGCATCCGGGATCGGGGTGCTGTTCGATCCGGGCGATCCCGCTGGCGCCCTGGACGCGCCCGGCCTGAGCCCGGTCGTCTACTGGCTCGTCACGGGCCTCCTGCTCGCCGTGCTCGCATGAGGTCGCTGCCGCCGCGTCCGAGAAGGCGCTGCCGCGCCGCGCCAGGAACCTCCGCCCAGGCTTGGATGATCCTCGCCCGCAGGATGTCGGCTACCGGCTCGGCGCCTCCAAGGGCGCGAGTGTGTGGGCGTCGGTGGAGGACTCGATCATGGTTATCGGCCCGCCCCGCTCCGGGAAGGGCCTGCACCTGGTGATCCCCGCCATCCTCGATGCCCCCGGCGCTGTCGTCGTGACCTCAACACGTCCCGACAACCTGACCGCGACCCTGCACGCCCGCAGCCGGGTCGGGCCGGTCGCGATCTTCGACCCACAACACCTCGCCGAAGGCTTGCCCACGGGAATGCGGTGGTCACCGATCCGGGGCTGCGAGTCCCCGCAGACCGCAATAATCCGCGCCGCCGGGCTCGCCGCCGGCACCGGCCTCTCATCCGGCGGCGTCGACGGCGGCGGGTTCTGGGAAGGCAAGACCCGGGCCGCGCTGCAAGCACTTCTGCACGCCGCCGCGTTCGACCACCGCCCACCCGCCGAGCTGTTCCGCTGGACCCTCGACCCGACCGCAGCCGGCGACGCGGTGGCGATCCTGACCGGCTCGGCCCAGGCGGCGACCGGATGGGCCGAGTCTCTGGAAGCGATGATCGACTCCGACCCCCGCACCCGCGACTCCATCTGGCAAGGCGTATCCCTCGCCCTCGGATCGCTCGCCGACCCCAGAGTGCTCAATGCCGTCTCACCCGGCCCAGGTGAAGGCTTCGACCCCGAGCACTTCATTCAGCACAAGGGCACCCTGTTCCTGCTGGCCACCGGGTCGGGTGCGGGCGCCAGTGCCGCGCTGGTCGCGGCGCTCGTCGAAGACCTCATCGAGACTGGCCGCCGCCTGGCCGCGCGCTCACCCGGCGCCCGGCTCGATCCACTGATGCTTCTCGCGCTGGACGAGATCGCCAACCTCTCACCCTTGCCGTCGCTGCCGACGCTGATGGCCGAAGGCGGCGGCTCAGGCATCACCACCATGCCGGTGCTCCAGTCCCGCGCGCAGGCCAGGGACAAGTGGAACGAGCACCAGGCCGTCGCGATCTGGGACGCCTCGATCGTCAAGGTCATCCTTGGCGGCGCGTCCAACAGCCGCGATCTGCAAGACCTCAGCGCGCTGGTCGGGGAACGCGACGAATACACCGACAGTGTGACGCTCGGCGACCACGGCACCCGCTCCAACCAGCGCTCCGTCCGACGGGTGCCGATCTTCCCGCCCGACCGCATCCGCCGGCTCCCGTTCGGCACCGGGATCGTGCTGCTGCGCTCCGCACCACCGATCGTCACCGACCTGCACCCGTGGCCCCAGCGCCCCGACGCCACCCAGCTCACCGCGGACCGTGCGCAGACAGAAGCCCTGCTGCGCTGCTCTGACACCCGAGCACACGCCAGTCGCCTCCGCGCCCACCTGCCTGCCACAGCAAGCCCCGGCATGACCGGGGACCGCGAGAGCAGACAGGAGTACACCATGTCCGACGATCCCCGCGACGATGACGCCACCACGCGCGACCTGCCCGGCCCAGACCTGGACGATGACGGCGACGAGGGCTTCGAGGACCCACTGATCGCCGAGCCGCCGCACCCGATCAACTGGAACCTGCTGAACGCCGACGACGCCGAGGTCGAGTGGCTGGAGCTGAACAGGTGGGTGGACTGGCTGCGGCACACCTACGGTCTGCCCGCCGCAGTGATCCCGCCCGCCTGGTACACCCACCCGGAGCTGCTGTGGGAACTGTCCGCGCTGCACCTGCACTGGCTGTGCGCCTACGACCCCGAGCAGAACGGCTCCGTACCGCTGGGCTGGCACCGCGACTTCGTCGACGCCCGCCAGCGGCTGCGCGAATGGATCGCCGCGTCGGGCACGAAACTCGACCACGACCGGCCCACCCGGCAGACCGTCTGGCCCGGTGAGGAACCCGCCGACCCGATCGAAGACGTACCGATCATCGACCGCGACGCCGAGTTCGTGGAGTTTGTCATGGCCGACGTCCAGGCCCGCCGCGACGCCGAGGAAGCGTTCTACCGCACCCTCGACCCCGACACCGGAGAACTGTCATGAGCGACGACGGAACCCTCATGGTGTCGCCGCTCATGCACAGCCGCGAAGTCGCGGCGTGCTTGAAGGTCTCGGAATCCACCCTCTCGCGGTGGCGGTCTGCCGGCACCGGGCCGCCGTTCCTACGCCTCGGCGGGATCGCCCGGTACCGGCTCGACGCCGTCGATCGCTGGCTGGGTGAATTGGAACACGACCATGCCCCGGAGAGCTAAGCCGCAGCCGACCGCCGAGCCCGAGCCGGTCCCGCCTATCGGGGTGAAGGTCTCCACGGACATGGAGCGCCGCTCCTACGGCATCCGTGCCCGCGCCCGATGGACCGACCCGACCACCAGGCGCCGGGTGACCCGCTCGGAGATCGTGCGGGACGAGGCCGCCGCACACGCGTTCTTCGACCAGCTCCGCAACTCCTCAACCAAGGGCATGGACGTGTCCATGACACTGCTGGAGTTCGTCGCCTCCATCGGCGACCGGTGGGCGCGGAGCCCGGACCCGACCTCCACCGGCGAGACCTACGGGTACGGGCTGAAACTCCGCGTGCTGCGCGCGCTCGGGCATCTGCCGGTCACCCAGATCACCGCGGGCATCATCGACCGCACCATCGATGAGTGGGAACAGCGCCACGGCGCCTCGACCATCAAGAACACCATCGCCCCGCTCGTGCGGGTGCTCGATGAAGCCGTGCGGGACGGGCTGATCCAGATCAACCCCGCGAAGAACCGCGCCACGCGGAGCCTGAACCGCAACGCCTTCCGCGGACAGTCCGCCGAACACGCCTCCCCGCGTGCGCACGCGATCCCCGACATAACGACCCTCAACCGCCTCGCACGCGCATGCGGGAGAGTGCATCAGTCCTACAGCGACTTCGTGATGCTCGCCGCCCTGCTCGCCGCACGATCCTCAGAGGTCTCCGGGTTGCAGGTCGGGGACGTGGCCTTCGACAAGAACCTCGTCGTGATCCGCCGGCAGGTCTTCCCCGGCATAGGCGGACTGGTCACCAAGCCGACCAAGAGCCGCAAAGAGCGCCGCGTGCCGATCCTGGAACCGCTACGGCCCGTGCTGGAACGCCTCACCGACGGCAAGCAGCCGGAAGACTCGTTGCTGGTCGGCCCGAAAGGCGGCTACCTCACCACCGCGACCGTCCGCGACGCCACCAACTGGGACGGCATCGTCCCCAAGCTCGGACCGCCCGACCTCACCCGGCACGGACTGCGCCACACCGGGGCCACCTGGATGGCCGACGCCGGCGTCCCGCTGCACGTGCTCCAGGACATCCTCGGGCACGCCTCAATGGAGTCCACCCGCGGCTATCTACACCCCGACGACCGCCACCTCGCGTTGGCGGCCGAGCAGGCCAACGCCTTCCTCTCCGCCGCCGGACAACGCAAGCACGCCCGCCGCGGCAGCCCCGCGGCCAGGACTCTGTGATGCGCTCCGCAACCAGCGGGAGTGGTCCCGGAGGCGCTCTGGTCCCCTTTTGGTCCCCTTATCCACAGGAAGCCGGTCCGCGGCACCCTGCGCGTCCACAGGCGGTCGTCCCGCACCATGCCGGGGGGACCAGAGGGGGACCACAAAAAACCATCCCCGGACATGATGAAGCCCAGGCGAGAAACCTACTCTCACCTGGGCTTTTACGTCGGGCTGACAGGATTTGAACCTGCGACCCCTTGACCCCCAGTCAAGTGCGCTACCAAGCTGCGCCACAGCCCGAAACCCTCCACGGCGGGAGGGCCGACGTCGATAGTACCCTGCAGGAACGGCGGGGAGCGAATCGAGAGCACCGTGACCTGCGGCACCCTACGGAAGGCGGAGCATGGTCGATCAGGATCGTCTGCAGCAGTGGAGTCGCGTGGCGGCCGAGGAGGCCCAGGCGAAGGACCACTCCGCGCCCGAGATCGCCGGCTTCACCGAGCACGAGGCCCCGTGGCGCTTCGAGGTGCTGGTCGACAACCTCAGCCAGGTCGCCGACAGCGTGCTGGACCTGGGGGAGGATCTCCCCGATGCCAGCGCCGGCACCTATGACCTGGTGGTGAGCCGCTTCCGTGGGATCGACGCCGGTGAGATCGCCTCCCTGCTGCAGCCCGACGGCACCTTTTTGACCGAGCAGGCCGGCAGCGACGACCTCGCCGAGGTGCACGAGGAGCTCTGCGCGATCAGCGGCCCCTCGGCCCAGCCCGCCGCTCCCACCGTGACGCTGATGGAGATGGAGAACGCACTGGTGCGCTCCGGTCTCACCATCGAGCGGGCCGACGCGCACCGCGGGCACTACACCTTCGAGGAGCCCGAGGCGCTGCTGCGCTACGCGGCCCGCATGCCGTGGCTGCCCACACCGCACCCGGACGCTCCCGGTCTCGAGCGTGCCCTGGCGCGGCTCGCCGCGCGCTTCGAGGACGGCCCGCTGGAGGCGACCGCGAGTCGCTTCGTGCTGCTGGCCCGCGCGCCCGGCACTCCCGACGCGGGCAGGCTCGACCTGAGCTCCCTTCCCGATGACGACCTGAAGGTGCCGCGCGTCTGATCGACTCCCGGGACCTGCGATGCTCGACCCGCCTGCGTGGGACCGCTGTTGCGACCACCCCGGGGGCTAGTGTGCAGGTATGCATGCCGAGCACTCCGAGACGCGCGCTGGGGGAGTGCCGCCGGAGCCGCCCGAGCAGCCGGAGGTCGCCGCGGCCTCCACCGGTGATCGGCGCGAACGGCCCATGACCCCGCACGGTGAGACCCCGTACTCACCGATGTCGCTGCTGCGCGCCCTCACCTCCAACCCGCTCGACGTCGACGCCCTGCGCGGCACCGAGGACAGCCACGAGGACGAGGAGCTCATCGACACCCCCACCACGCGCACGCTGACAGCGATCGCGGCGGTGGTGCTCGGCTTCGTGGTCGCGGTCTCGGTGACGAATCTGCGCGAGGCCGCCTCCGGGGAGGACAGCCCCCGCGCCCAGCTCCAGCAGCGCGTGATCGAGTCGCGCAGCCAGGCCGATGACCTCGAGACCCATCGCGACGAGACCATCGAGAGGATCGCCGAGCTCCAGCAGCAGGTGCTCGAGAGCGGAGATGCTGGCGCCGGTGATCGCCTGGCCGCCTATGAGCGCGCCACCGGCGCAGTCCCCATGACCGGACCGGGCGTGGTGCTAACCGTCGATGACTCCGCACCGCTGCCCGCCGAGCCGGGCACCACCGGAGGTGTGGTCAACCGCGTCACCGACGGCGACCTGCAGATCGCGGTGAACGGGCTGTGGGCCGCCGGCGCCGAGGCCATCTCCATCAACGGCCAGCGCATCACCTCCACCAGCGCCATCCGCCGTGCGGGCGATGCCGTGCTGGTGGACTTCCGGCCCCTTGCACCGCCCTACCAGGTCACCGCGCTCGGCGACAGCGCCGAGCTGCGCTCCGGGTTCGAGCAGAGCCAGGACGGCACCTACCTCAGTGGCCTATCCACGCGGTTCGGCATCCGCCTGTCCTGGGAGGCGGGGGAGGAGCTCACCGTCCCGGCCCGCACCGCGGCGACGCTGCGGGAGGCCTCCGGTGTGGAGCCCGAGCGCAGCGCCGTGCCCGAGGGCAGCGCATCCACCGACGACTCCGAGGGGGAGAACCCATGATCGCCATCATCGGCCTGCTGCTGGGCGTGATCATCGGGGTGGTGCTCCAGCCCGACGTGCCCGTGTTCCTGCAGCCCTACCTGCCGATCGCCGTGGTGGCGGCCCTGGACACTCTCGCCGGTGGTCTGCGCGCAGCCCTCGACGGCGCCTTCGACTCCCACGTGTTCATCACCTCGTTCCTGTTCAACGTGCTGATCGCAGCGTTCCTGGTGTTCCTGGGGGACCAGCTGGGCGTGGGGGCACAGCTGTCCACCGCCGTGATCGTGGTGCTGGGCATCCGCATCTTCTCCAACGCGGCAGCCATCCGGCGCCGCCTGCTGCGGTCATGACCGGCACCCGCATCCCCGAGTCCCACGGCCAGCAGCGCCGGGCCTGGCGCAACCTGCGCGGCACCCTCGCCCCGCGGCCCACCCTCTCCCAGCTGATCGTGGGCCTGCTGTGCTTCCTGCTGGGGCTGTCGATCGCGGCGCAGGTGGGCCAGCGCGAGGAGGACTCGCTGCAGGGCGCCTCCCAGCAGGAGCTGCTGCGCCTGCTGGACGAGTCCGGTCGCCACGTCGACTCACTGGAGGACGAGAACGCTGAGCTGGACCGCACCCTGGCCTCCCTGGAAGCGGGACAGGAGGACGATGCCGCCGCGCAGAGCGCCGCCGCCGAGCGCCTTGAGGACCTGGAGATCCTGGCCGGTACCGTGCCCGCGGAGGGCCGCGGCGTGCACGTCACCATCTCCGATCCCACCGGGAGCGTCTCCACCGGGATCGTGCTCGGCGTCGTCCAGGAGCTGCGCAACGCGGGTGCGGAGGTGCTGCAGATCGGGCCGGTGCGGGTGATCGCCTCCACCTCCATCACCGCCGGGGCCGACGGCAGCATCGTCGTGGACGGCACCGAGATCCCCTCGCCCTACGTCATCCGCGCCATCGGCGACCCGACCGTCATGGAGCCCGCCCTGAAGATCCCCGGCGGGGCTGCGGACTCCGTCTCCTCCGCCGGGGGCACCTTCACCGTTCGCACGGAGGACAAGCTGCGGATCGACGCGGTGCGCGAGCTGGCAGAACCCACGCATTCCCAGGTGGTCAAGTGATCGTCAAATCCTGGCGGTGACGGCGGATTCTGCTCGCCCCGCCCCCGGTGTCGTGCGAAGATTGATGGGCGGCGCCCGGTGCCAGTACCGTCCCCGGGCTGACCGCTGATCAGGGAAGGGGTGCGCGGTGTCGGACAATACCGAGTGGAACGACACGAATCTGGATCACACGTCGCAGCTGAGTGCGATCTCGCCCGTCGATCCGGCCGACGACGGCGATGCCGGCATCACGTCCCAGGATCGCGCGGCGATCGACAACCTGCCCCCGGACAGCGCCCTGCTGATCGTCCGCAAGGGCCCGAACATGGGTGCCCGCTTCCTGCTGGACTCCGAGACCACCATCGCCGGCCGCCACCCCAACAGCGAGATCTTCCTGGACGACGTCACCGTCTCTCGCAAGCACGCCGCCTTCGTGCGGGACGGCGCCGGCTTCCTGGTACGGGACCTGGGCTCCCTCAACGGCACGTACGTGGCTCGTGAGCGAGTGGACGAGGCCCACCTCGAGCCCGGTCAGGACGTCCAGATCGGCAAGTACCGCCTGACCTACCACCCCTTCCACGGGAAGGGCTGACCCGGTGCCGGCCTCCGCATCGCGCAGGCCGAGCTCGGGGGCCGCACGGCTGAGCATCGGCCAGGTCCTCGATCTGCTGCGCGACGAGTTCCCGGACCTGGCGCACTCCAAGCTCCACTACCTCGAGGCCGAGGGCCTGATCGAGCCGGAGCGCACCGCGTCCGGCTACCGCAAGTACTCCCGGGCGGACGTCGACCGCCTGCTGTTCGTGCTGCGCGCCCAGCGGGACCGCTTCTGGCCGCTGAAGGTGATCAAGGAGCACCTGCTCGAGCACGGTGTCGACGCTGCGGCCAGCTCCACGGTGACCTCGATCGCCTCCAGGCCCGGCCCCAGTGCACAGATCCAGGCGGTGCGCCTGGACCGCCGGGGGCTCGCGGAGCAGGCCCGGGTCGACGAGGAGTTCCTCACCGAGCTGGAGCAGTACGGTCTGCTGGCCGACGGGCTGCTGTTCTACGGCGCCGCGGAGCTGGAGATCACCACCGCCGCCCGGCGCCTGGCCGATGTGGGCCTGCATCCGCGGCACCTGGTGATGCTGCGCACCTCCGCCGAGAGGGAGGCGCACATGATCAACTCCATCGCGCGCCCCCTGTCGAGGCCCGGCGACCCGGCCGCCCGCGGGGGCGCGGAGGATCTAGCACGGGACCTCGGCGAATCCATGATCGGCCTGCACAGCGCACTGCTGCGGTCGAAGCTGCGGGGCCGCTGAGCACGTCGGACCGTCACCGAGCCGTGACCTGGAACCGGCGAGTTGCTGTCGGTGGGACGCCCGAAGGCGCTACGCTGACGGGGAGCTCCTCTCCTTCCCCGTCAGGAGCCGGATCCCGGAGGTCAATGTGAACGCCAGTCGCGGCGACGATCGCACCGCTCAATCCACCGTGCCTGCCGAGCCTGCGCAGGGCGTCCTGTTCGACGAGGTCGTCGACACGCCCGGTGAGCTCGGCTACCGCGGTCCCGCCGCCTGCAAGGCCGCCGGCATCACCTACCGCCAGCTGGACTACTGGGCCCGCACCGGGCTGGTCGAGCCGTCGGTGCGCGCCGCGTCCGGCTCCGGCAGCCAGCGCCTGTACGGCTTCCGCGACGTACTGGTGCTGAAGGTGGTCAAGCGCCTCCTGGACACCGGTGTCTCCCTCCAGCAGATCCGCGTCGCCGTCGCCGCCCTGCGCGAGCGCGGCATCGACGATCTCGCCCAGATCACCCTGATGAGCGATGGTGCCTCGGTGTACGAGTGCACCTCCGCCGAGGACGTCTTCGACCTGGTCCAGGGCGGCCAGGGCGTGTTCGGCATCGCCGTGGGCCGCGTGTGGCGCGAAGTCGAGACCGAGCTGGCCGTGCTGCCCAGTGTCGACCCGGCCGATGACGCCACCCTGGCCCTGCAGGACGAGCTGGCGGCCCGCCGCCGCGCCCGCCAGGCCGGCTGAGCCCCCGCACCACGAAGAACGGCGAGCCCCGGGGAAGGGGGCTCGCCGTTTCTGTGCGGCTGCGCGGTGGGCGGCGGCCCGTGCCGGCGCGCTCAGGAGAGCTGGCGGGAGTCCATCACCGTGCGCAGCAGGGCGTCGAAGTCCTCCGTGAGGCGCTTGCCGGAGGCGCCCTCGTAGCGGTGCAGGGGCACGGCGCCGCCCTGCGCCTGCTGCAGGCCCACGCGCTCCTCGATCACCGGCTCCAGCACCTTGTCGCCGAACAGGTCGCGCAGCTCCGCCAGGCGGTACTGGTGCTCCACCGAGCGCGGGCGGTACCGGTTGACGACCAGGCCCAGGGGGATCAGTCGGGGCGCAAGATCCTCCTCGCGCATCTCAGCAGAGAGCTTCAGAGCGCGATCGGCGGCGGTGACGGCGAAGAAGCCGGGCTCGGCCACCACCAGGGAGCGGTCCGAGGCGGCCAGGGCCGTCTGGGTGAGACCGTTCAGCGAGGGCGGGCAGTCGATCAGCACCAGGTCGTACTGGTGGGTGCGCCTGTCCAGTGCATCCCGCAGGCGCCGCAGGTCCCGGGGTGCCGGGGCGGGGGAGTCCATCACCGAAGAGCGTGCTGAACCGGGGATCACGTCGAGATGGGAGCGCTCGTCCTTCGACCACGGGGTGGGGCGGATCGCCCGATCCACGGTCTCGGTGCGAGGCGAGGACAGCACCTCGGCGACGTCCGGGCCGGTGGCCGGCTCGCCCAGCAGGCCCAGCGTGGTGTCCCCCTGAGGATCCAGGTCGATCACCAGCGTGTTGACGCCCTGGTGGAGAGCAGCGGACGCCAGGCCCAGGGTGACAGAGGTCTTGCCGACCCCGCCCTTGAGGGAACACACACTCACGATGAACACGCCCCGCAGTCTACCGACCACCCGGCACTGCTCCAGCGCAGACCAGGCGATAGCCTGCTACGACCGCGTCACCCCGAGCGCTGCGTGCCACCTCCACCCCACTGCCCCAGGAGACCCCATGCCCCAGATCGAGCATCAGCTGGTCCTCGAGGTGCTCGAGGGCTGCGCGGCCAGTGCCAGCGCCGAGGCTGAACAGCACGGGGCCGTGGGCACGGTCTCGCCCACGGAGCTGGTCCTGGCCACCGCAGATCTGGACGCCGTACGGGGGCTGCGGCGCGTGGTCGCCGCGTACACCACGGTGACCGTCCCGGCGCGCCGTCCCCGCGAGCTGCTGGAGACCTCCGTGCTGCAGCAGGTGTCGGCCCTGATCGAGGACCTCGGCCGCCAGCGCCCCCGGCAGCGCTTCACCGGCCTGCGGCTGGCCGCAGCGGGAGCCGACAGCACCGAGATGCAGCGCATCGCCGAGGCCGTGGCGGAGCTTGCCCGGGTGCCCGTGGACGAGGAGGGCGATCTGCTGCTGCGGGTGCGCCGTGGCGCAGCGGGCGCGGGGGAGTCCTGGCAGCTGCTGCTGCGCACCACACCACGGCCTCTCTCCACCCGGCCGTGGCGCACGGTGAACTACCCCGGCGCCGTCAACGCCACCATCGCGGCCACCGTCCTGGACCAGATGGTGATCGGTGCAGGCGACGAGCTGCTCGACATGACCTGTGGATCCGGGACCTTCCTGGTGGAGCAGCTGCACGAGGTCGCCCCGGCCCGTGCCGTGGGCGTGGACCTGGATCCCACGGCGATCGAGGCCGCCCGTGCGCATCAGCGTGCTGCCCGGCGCAAGGGCCGCATCGACTGGATCACCGGCGATGTGCTCACGGTCCCCGTGGAGGCGGGCTTCACCCGGATCCTCACCAACCCGCCATGGGGCACCCTGCACGGTGAGCATGCCACCAACGAGCAGCTGCACGCGGACCTGCTGCGCCGCGCCGCCGTCCTCGCTGCGCCCTCCGCCCGCCTGGGAGTGCTCACCCATGAGATCCGCCGGATGAAGCAGGTGCTCCAGGCCCAGGTGGACGAGCCCGGCGCCTGGCGGCTGGAACGGGAGCACCGCTTCTTCCAGAAGGGTCATCACCCGCGCCTGTTCCTGCTGCGCCGCTGAGACGGCGGGCAGCGGCAGGGCTCGCGCTCAGAACCCTCGCCGGGCGCCCTCCAACGCCTGCAGCGCGGAGTCCTCGCCCTGCAGGCTCACCTGAGTGTGCTCACGACCGAACGCCCACAGCAGCAGCTCGGAGGGCTGGCCGTGGACGCTCACCGCGCCACGGGCGTTCCTGGTGGGGATGCGCACCGAGCCGTGGGGGGAGATCAGGGTCACCTCCACGTCGGCCTTCACCAGCAGGCGGGCCATGCGGCGCAGGCCGGACCAGAGCTGGGCCTGGTCGGAGGCGGCGAGCTCGCGCGGCTCCCAGTCGGGGCGAGCGCGGCGCAGGTCCTCGATGTGGATGAAGTACTCCGCCGTGTTCATCAGCCCGTCCAGCACCCGCACGGGGGAGAGCTTCTGCGGGCCGGAGCGGAACTTCCCCACCCGCTGTGCCCAGGGCAGTGCACGCAGCGCGTCCAGGCCCTTCTGGGCCTTGCGGGCCACGGGCGCGACCGGAAGCTTCGGACCGATCATCAGGTCGGGTCGCTGCTCGCGCAGCAGCAGGTGCTCGAGCAGATCGGAGGCCTCCCATCCGGGAAGGACCGTCGGCGCCGCGGGGCCACCGGCATCGAGGAGATCGGCGAGGGCAGCTCGCTCACGCTGGACCAGGGAGGCTGCTGATGTGTCGCTCATGTCACCCATCCTAGAGACAGCCCCTGCGCCGTCACCTGATGCGGCGGTGGGGGAGTGACTGCCCTGCCGGCTCCGACTGTCAGCTCTGGTTGCTGAAGGCGTCGTCGAAGGACGTCTCGGAGACGGGGTAGTCCAGGGTGCGCAGGTGCTCCAGGGCCTCCTTCGCACCGTGCAGGCGGTCCATCCCGGCGTCCTCCCACTCGATGGAGATGGGGCCGTCGTAGCCGATGGAGCGCAGCGCCCGGAAGCAGGCGTCCCACGGGACGTCACCGCGGCCGAAGGACACGAAGTCCCAGCCGCGGCGCGGGTCGCCCCACGGTAGGTGCGAGCCCAGGCGGGTGTTGCGACCGGTGGTGCGCACCCGGATGTCCTTGCAGTCCACGTGGTAGATGCGGTCCGCGAAGTCGGTGATGAAGGAGACCGGGTCGATCTCCTGCCACATGAAGTGGGAGGGATCCCAGTTCAGCCCGAACGCCTCCCGGTTCCCGATGGCCTCCAGAGTGCGCTTGGTGGTCCAGTAGTCGTAGGCGATCTCGGAGGGGTGCACCTCATGGGCGAACCGCACCCCGCACTCGTCGAACACGTCAAGGATCGGGTTCCAGCGGTCCGCGAAGTCCTGGTAGCCGGCGTCGATGACGTCCTGCCCGACCGGCGGGAACATGGCCACGTACTGCCAGATCTTGGAGCCGGTGAAGCCGATGACGGTCTTCACCCCCATCTTCTGGGCCAACCGGGCGGCATCCTTCATGTCCTCGGCGGCACGCTGGCGCACGCCCTCGGGGTCGCCGTCGCCCCAGATGCGCTGGGGCAGGATCGCCTGGTGGCGGAAGTCGATCGGGTCATCGCAGATCGCCTGACCCCCCAGGTGGTGGGAGATCGCCCAGCACTTCAGGCCGTGCTTCTTAAGGATTCCCAGACGCTCGGCGACGTAGTCCTCGTCGTCCCAGCGGGAGGCGTCCAGGTGCTCCCCGGAGATCGCGATCTCCAGGCCGTCGTAGCCCCAGCCGGCCGCGAGCTCCGCGACCTCCTCGAGGGTGAGATCGGCCCACTGGCCGGTGAACAGGGTGTGCTGTGCCATAGCTGCTTCTCCTTCGGTAGAGGGCTCTGTCAGAGGGGGATGGTGGCGCCGTCGGCCGCATCGGAGGCGATCACCGCATCGAGCACGCGCTGCAGCGCGAGCCCGTCGGCGAAGTCGGGGGCGTAGGCGGCGGCCTCGCCGTCCCGGATCGCCACCAGCAGGTCACGGGCCTGGTTCGTGAAGGCGTTCTCCCAGCCCAGCACGTGCCCCTGCGGCCACCAGGCCTCGAGGTAGGGGTGCTCCGGCTCGGTGACCAGGATGCGGGTGAAGCCCTGCTCGGCGATGGGGGCGGTGGAGTCCAGGAACCACAGCTCGTTGGGGTTCTCGAGCTCGAAGCGCAGAGCGCCCTCCGTTCCGAACAGCTCGATGCGCAACTGGTTCTTCGCGCCGTTGGCGACCCGGGAGACCTCCACCGAGCCGAACGCGCCTCCGTCCAGCTCGAGGGTGGCCCAGGCGGCGTCATCGACGGTCACCTGCTCCATGCCGTCCTCGCCCTGCCGCTGCGGGATCATGGTCGCCAGCCGGCCGCGCACCGCGGTGGTGCGCTGCCCGGTCAGGTGCTGGATCTGGTCGATCGCGTGGGAGCCGATGTCCCCCAGCGCTCCCGAGCCGGCGGTCTCCTTGCGCAGGCGCCAGGTCATCGGGGCGTCCTCGTCGACCAGCCAGTCCTGGAGGTAGGAGGAGCGCACCTGGCGGATGGTGCCCAGGCGCCCGTCGGCCACCAGCTGCCTGGCCAGCGCCAGGGCGGGGACCCGACGGTAGGTGAAGCCCAGGGCCGCGACCTGACCACGGGCCTTCGCGGCCTCGGCCGCCTCGACCATGGCCTCGGCCTCGGCGGTGTCGTTGGCCAGGGGCTTCTCGCACAGCACGTGCTTGCCGGCCTCGAGCGCCGCGATCGCGATCTCGGCGTGGAGGAAGCCGGGCGTGCAGATGTCCACGATGTCGATGTCGTCGCGGGCGATGACCTCGCGCCAATCGGTGGCGTGCTCCTGCCAGCCCAGCTGCTGGGCGGCCTCGGCCACGGCCTGCTCGTCACGGCCGACGATGACCCTGCGAGCCACCTCGGGCACATCGAAAGCAGCACCGACGGTGCGCCAGGCCTGAGAGTGGGCCCGCCCCATGAAGGCGTAGCCGATCATGGCCACTCCCAGTGGGCGGTCGGTGGGGACGGTGGGACTGTTCACGGGGATTACTCCTCGGGGTCGTGTCGATCAGAGCGTCGCGGCGAGGGGGTCGAAGTCCTCCTCCAGCAGCGCCGGGGCGCTGACGGTGGAGGCCAGGTCCACGCCGGAGGTGGTGCCGGTGGCCTCGTCCAGGCTGATCATGATGTCCAGGACGTGGTCGGCCAGCTCCCCCGTGAGGCGGTGGGGGCGGCCTGCGCGAATGGCGCGGGCCATCTCCAGCACGCCCAGGCCGCGCCCGGTCACAGCACCGGTGGCCTCGTGCTCGGTCCAGTCCGCGTCACCGCGCTGGGCGACCAGGGTGGGGCCCTCGAACACGTTCGGATCCGGCAGGGCGATGGTGCCGGTGGAGCCGGTCAGCTCCAGTACCGGCGGCCGCCCGATCGGGTCGTCGAAGGAGAACTCGACCGAGCCGGTGGTGCCGCTGGCGAAGCGCAGCACGCCGTTGACGTGGGTGGGGACCTCCACCTCGAAGGACTCCCCGGCGCGGGGCCCGGAGCCGATGGTGCGGGTCTCGCTGGCGCGGGAGCCGACGGCGCTGACGGAGGAGACGGGGCCGTAGGCCATCACCAGGGCGGTGAGGTAGTACGGGCCGATGTCGTAGAGCGGTCCGGCACCGGCCTGGAACAGGAAGTCGGGGTTGGGGTGCCAGGACTCGGGGCCGGGGGAGCGGAAGCGCGCCACCGCGGAGCGGGGCTCGCCGACCACGCCGGAGGCCAAGGTGCGCAGGGCGGTCTGCACGCCGGCACCGAGCACGGTGTCGGGGGCGCACCCCACCCGCAGGCCCGTCTCGGAGGCCTGGCGGAGCAGGGCGGCGGCGTCCTCACGGTTGGTGGTCAGCGGCTTCTCGCTCCACACGTGCTTGCCGGCCTCGAGGATGGAGCTGGAGACGGCGTGGTGGGCGGCCGGGATGGTGAGGTTGATGACGATCTCGACGTCCGGATCGTCCAGCACGGTCTCCACCCCGCCGTGGTGGGGGATGCCGTACTCCTCGGCGCGAGCAGCGGAGGCCTCTGCCCTCAGGTCGCCGATGGCGCGCACCTCGACGTCGGGGAAGGTGGCGAGCTGGGTGAGGTACTGGGCGGCGATCACGCCGGCACCGATGATGCCGACGCCGACGGGTCCGGTGGGGGTGGTCATCGGGCGCCACCTCGCTGGAACTCGCCGAGCTGGGTGTAGGAGCGGGCGATGGCCTCGAGCACGTCACCGGTGTAGTCGTCGAACTCGATCACGCCGGTCTGGATCCAGTCCGCGGCGGCGAGCACGGAGGGAACGTCCATGTCGCCCTGGCCCAGGGGCTGCTGATCGGCGGTGGAGCCCTCGAAGGGCCCGTCCTTGAGGTGCAGCAGCTGGACGCGCTGTCCCAGCCGGCCCAGCAGCTCGGCCGGGTCGGTGCCGCCCACAGCGCACCAGAAGGTGTCCAGCTCGAGCACCACGCGGGGGTCGAGGTGGTCGGCGAGGACCTCCAGGCCGCAACGGCCCTCGAAGATCGGGCGGGCCTCGAAGTCGTGGTTGTGGTAGCCGATGTTCACGCCGTGCTCGGCGGCGATGCCGGCCAGTTCGTTGAGGCGGTCAGCGGTGGCCTTGATGTCGGGGACCTGGTTCCACTTCTCACGGTCCACGTACGGGTCGATCACGGTGCGCACGCCGAGGGAGGCGGCGGCCTCGAACACGCGTGCCGGGTCCTCACTGCTCACCAGGGAGGCATGGGTGGAAGGGGCGGTCAGGCCGTGCATCGGCAGCTGCTCGCGCAGCATCTCGACGTGGTCCATGAGCGCGAAGGGTTCCACCTGGGTGAAGCCGATCTCGGCCAGGCGGGCCAGGGCGGCGGTGGGGTCATCGGTCAGGCGCTGGCGGATGCTGTACAGCTGGACGGAGATGTCCACGGGGGCGACTCCTCGAAGCCAAGGGGTGTCAACTGGATCACACAACCCTATGGCTCTGAACTGGGGTCCGGCAAAAACCTTCAGGACTCGTCACATCCGGGCGGCCGCGCCCAGGGGAGCCGACCCCATGGACGGGCCTCGGCGAGGTCGATCACCTCACGGATCTGCATGCCTGCCAGTACGACCACCCGCCGGGGCGCGCGCAGGACTGGGGATGGCGCACACTGAGGGGGTGGAACGAGACGTGAGCGCAGCCCTGACCTTCGACGTGATCGATGGAACGGAGGTGGCGCTGCTGTTCGCCGTCTCCGCTGCCCCCATCGAGCAGGAGACGCTCGAGGTGACCATCGGTGACCGGGACGTCCCGGTGGAGGAGACCCGGGACCGGTTCGGCAACCGCATGCACCTGCTGAAGGACCTGCCGGAGGGCACGGTGCGCCTGCGGTACAAGGCCACCGGAGTGGGGCAGGCGGAGCCGCCCACCGTGGAGCCCACAGATGCGGCCTCGCACCTGCGGCCCTCGCGCTACTGCGAGGTGGACGAGTTCACCAAGGTCGCCGCCGAGGTGGTGGGGGATCGCACCGGGATGGCCGCGGTCCACGCGGTGGTGGCCTGGGTGCACCAGCATCTGGACTACGTGCCCGGCTCCAGCACCGTCACCGACTCCGCGCGCAGCACCTACGTGGCGCGGCAGGGCGTGTGCCGGGACTACGCGCACCTGACCTCGACGCTGCTGCGGGCCGGTGGGATCCCCTCGCGCTGCGTGGCCGCCTACGCCCCGGGCCTGACCCCGATGGACTTCCACCTGGCCGTGGAGGCGCTGGTGGACGAGCAGTGGGTGGTGGTCGATGCGACCCACCTGGCGCCGCGTGCCTCCATGGTGCGCATCGCCACCGGTCAGGATGCGGCCGACACGGCCTTCATGACCACGCTGGCGGGCAGGCTGAAGCTGACGGGGATCCGCGTCAACGCGGTCGCGAACCCGGGCCTGCCGGAGGAGAACTGGGAGCAGACCGTCCAGCTGCGCTGATCGGCCTGACCGGCACGGCCCCGGTCAGGCCGGGGTCGGGCCCTCGGGGGTGTCCTCGCCCGGCTCGTCGTCGGGCCGGCCGTCGGCGTCGGTGGGCCGGCCGGGCTGTTCCGGCTGCTCGCGGTCCCGGTCGTCACCGGACTCGTCGAGCCCGGCCAGGTACTGCTCGAACTCGGCGGCCAGGTCCTCGCCGGTGGGCACTTCCTCGCCGGCACCGGCGGTGATGGCCCGATCGAACTGCTTCTCCAGGCTCGCCACCATCTCCTGCAGCTGCGGGGCGGCCTCCACCTGGGCGGCGATGGACCGCCGCACGGGCTCGGCCTGCGACTCCAGCGCTCCGTAGGGAACGGTGGGGCCGGCCTCCTCGCCCACCGCGCGCAGCAGCGCCATCGCGGCGTCGGGGTAGGCGATCTCGTGCAGGTACTGCGGAACGTGCGCCACCAGGCCCACCACCTCGTGACCGGCGTCGGCCAGGCGCATGGTGAGCAGGGCGGTGAACGGCGCGCGCAGGCGGAACGTACCGGGCATGGTGCGGCGCACGCTGATGGAGTCGGGGTTGCCGGCGAAGCGGGTCACCGGCAGTTCGCGCGTGTGGGGGACCGGGGCCGGGAAGCTCTGCAGCAGCAGGGTGCGCTCGATGCCCAGCTGGTCCACGACGATCCGCAGGGCGGTGGCCACGCGCTCCCACTGGAAGGAGGGCTCGGGGCCGGTGAGCAGGAAGAACTGCTCGCCGTCGATGTCGGTGACCTCGTGCAGCAGGATCTCGGGGCGCTCGTAGTCCTCGAAGTGGTCCAGCTCCAGTGTGACCTCGGGGCGGCGGCCGGCGTAGTCGTAGACCTGGTCCATGTCGAGCCTGCCCACCACGCGGCTGGGCAGGGAGTTGAGCAGGTGGCCGTCGACCACTGCCTGCGCGCTGCCGGCGTCGCTGAAGGCACCGAGGGTGACCAGCAGGGTGCGGCCCTGCAGGCTGCGCGAGTCGATGTGTCGCTCGTAGCTGAACAGGCTCGTGGGATCCATCAGGGCCTCCTGTGATGCGTGCACCGGGCGGGCGCGGGGCTGACCTGGGTTCCAACCAGCCGCGGTGGCGGATTATTCCGTGGCGGCGATCACCGCCGCGGCGGCGGGGGCATCACTGCAGCAGAGCGAGGGAGTCCACCGCCAGGCGCGCGGCGAGCACGGCGATCACGATCAGGAACACCGCGCGGACGAACCGTGATCCGAGCCTCAGCGCGAGGCGTGCCCCGAGGTAGCCGCCGGTGATGTTGGCCAGCGCCATCACCGCTCCCAGGATCCACCACACCTGGCCCTGCAGGCCGAACACCAGCAGGGCACCGATGTTGGTGGTGAGGTTGGCGAGCTTGGCGTGCACGCTGGCCTCGAGGAACCCGTAACCGAGCACCACCACCATCGCGATGATGAAGAAGCTGCCGGTGCCGGGCCCCAGGATCCCGTCGTAGAAGCCCACGGCGCTGCCGATCGCACCGGCGCGCAGCACGTGGGAGCGTCCCCGATGGCGGGGCTCGTGGACGAGCCCCATGGCGGGTCGCAGCAGCGTGTAGGTGCCCACGCCGATGAGGGCCACCAGCACGATGGGGGACATCCAGGCGCGGGGGATCAGCGAGGCCAGGGCCGCACCTGCGGCGCTGCCGGCCAGCGCGCACAGGACCAGTGGGATCGCGGTTGCGGCCACGGGCATCACGCGCCGTACGTAGGTGGCCGCGGAGACCGCGGTACCGGCGGCGCTGGCCAGCTTGTTGGTGCCCAGCACTGTGGCGGTGGAGGTGTCCCCGGGCAGGCCGGTCAGCAGGGCGGGCAGCTGGATGAGACCGCCGCCGCCGACGACGGCATCCACCCAGCCGGCGAGGAACGCGGCACCGATCAGCAGCACCAGGGTGAGGGCGGTGAGCTGGGTGAGCTGGTCGAGCAGGGGCACCCGTCAAGTGAACACCGCGGGGGGCGGTGCCTGCCACACTGGTGCCATGACCTCGGTGATCTGGGACATGGGTGGAACGCTGGTGGACACCTATCCGGACGTGGGGGGGGCCCCCCCCCGCCCCCGCCCCCCGCCGCCCCGCGGGGGCCCCCCCCCCCCCCCCCCCCCCCCCCCCCCGCCTGGTGACGGCGTTCCACGAA
>NZ_JAMBDS010000036.1:0-32530 GCF_025143785.1 Brachybacterium sp. p3-SID1565 | reverse complement strand
CCGCTGTACGCCGACCTCCAGCAGTACTGCGGCGCCGGGGGGGGGCCCCCCCCCCCCCCCCCCCCCCCCCCCCCCCCGCCCGCCTCCAGGAGAGACCATGGCTTCCCCCAGCATCCGACAGACCGCTCCCCCACCCTCGCGCCACCGCACGCGCGGCGTGCGCATGCGCAGCTGGTACGACAAGACCGGCTTCTGGCTGCTCCTGCTGCTGCCGGTGCTCATCACCCTGGCCGTCTTCCAGTTCTATCCGCTGCTGGAGACCCTGCGGATGGGGTGGACCGACGAGGGTGCCCGGACCGCAGACCCGGGGTTCGTCGGCGCCCAGAACTTCGAACGCCTCCTCACCGAGGACCCTCACTTCTGGGGGATCGTCCGCAACAGCTTCATCTGGGTCTTCCTCTCGGTGATCCTCCAGCTCGTGATCGGCACGCTCGCGGCCCTGGTCCTGAACTCGAAGATCGCGCTTCGCTCCGTGTGGCGCGGGCTGCTGATGGTGCCGTGGGTGACTCCCACGGTGGTGGTCGGCGTGATCTGGCGTTGGATCTTCGAGGGCTCCAACTCCGGACTGGCGAACTTCTTCCTCACCCGGCTCGGGGTCTTCGATCAGCCCACGGTGTTCCTGGCCTCCGAGTTCTGGGTGTGGCCGGTGCTGCTGTTCGCCTCCACCTGGAAGGGAGTGCCGTTCGTGACCCTGCTGGTGCTGGCGGCACTGCAGGGCGTCCCCCAGGACCTCCACGAATCCGCGGCGGTGGACGGCGCCGGGCGGGTCAAGCGGTTCTTCCACGTCACGATCCCGTCCATCCGCGGCACCCTGTTCACCACCGGGATGATCTCCCTGGTCACCACCTGGTTCAAGTTCGAGCTGATCTGGGCCCTGACCAACGGCGGCCCGGGCTTCGCCACCTCGATCCTGCCCACCTACGTGTACACCTGGGCGTTCAACCGGCTCGAGTACGGCATGGCCGGGGCGGTGGCCACCCTGGCCCTGGTCATCATCTTCGTGGTCGCGGCCATGTACGCCCTGCTGTTCCGAGACAAGGAGTCCTGAGATGACGACATCACAGGTCACCGGCGAGGTCATCGCCCCCCGCAAGAAGAGGGTGAGGCCCCTGGACCTCATCGGCCGCTACACCGCCCTGTTCGTGCTGATGGCCTTCCTCCTGCTGCCCGCACTGTGGATGGCCTTCTCCTCGCTGAAGCCGAACTCGATGCTGTTCGGCTCCACCCCGGACTTCTCCCTCGAGGGGGTGAGCCTGGACAACTACCGGTGGGCGCTGCGACCCGACGGCATGGACATGACCCAGCTGCTCATCAACACGTTCTCCACCAACATCATGTCGGCCCTGCTGACCACAGTGTTCTGTGCTGTGGCCGGGTACGGCCTGGCCCGCTACAAGGGCGGCCTGGCCCGGGCCCTGGTGGCATTCCTCGTCATCTCGCAGATGATCCAGGGCCCGATGATCATGGTGCCCTGGTACCAGATCGCCGCCACCTTGGACCTGATCAACACCCGCGAGGTGCTGGTGCTGATCTACCAGACCCTCACCATCCCCGCCGCGATCTGGCTGATGGCCGGGTTCTACCGCGCCATCCCGGTGGAGCTCGAGGAGGCTGCAGCGATGGACGGCTGCTCCAAGTTCGGGACGTTCTGGCGGATCATCCTGCCGCTGTCGCTGCCCGGGTTGGCAGCGATCTCCCTCTACGCCTTCATCCTGGGATGGAACGACTACCAGTACGCGCTGATCCTCACCAGTTCCGAGTACTCCAAGACTCTCCAGATCGGGATCGCCCAGGTGATGAACTCGATCGGCGCTACCAACTGGGGCGGGATCCTCGCAGCCGGCACGATCGCCGTGATCCCGGCGGTGATCATGTTCTCGTTGGTGCAGAAGACGTTGATCTCCGGCCTCACCGCTGGATCGGTGAAGGGGTGATGCCCGCCGAGGCCTCGAACCCCCGATCGCGCCTGGAGACGATGGCCGAACGAACCCGCGCCTTGCTGGAGTCGGTGCCGGATGGTGGCGCACCGTACGTCGCTATCGACGGGGACGTCTCAGCGGGAGCCGTGCACGGCTCACGCACCCCGCCCTGGACCTTGGGGTTCTGGCTGGGCCAGTTGCACCTCACTGAGGCGGTGATCCAGGACCCCTCGGTGCGCCGTCGGCTCGACTCAGAGCAGGAGAAGCTGTGCGGTCTGGTGATGGACCGTGGACCCGAGTTCGACCACGACCTCGGCTTCCTGATGATCCTGGGGCCCCTCGCCGATCTCCGCAGCGGGGTGCGGCCGCAGTACCGCGAAGCACTTGCAGCAGCATGCGAGGCACTGGCCGGGCGGTACAACCCGGAGGGCCGCTTCCTGCGTGCTCACGGCTGGCAGGGCTCCACCGGCGCACACATCGACCAGCCCGGGGACAACGACGGCCCCGCGGGGAGGTTCATTGCCGACACCTGGATGAACCTGCCGCTGCTGCTGTGGGGAGCCCGCGAGTTCGATCGTCCGGCCTGGGCCGATGTCGCCGTCGGTCATGCCCGCACGGCGAGGGAGCTGCTCACCACGCCCGAGGGCTGGGTGCTGCACGGCTACGAGATCGATCCGGTCACCGGCGAGCGGCGCGGCCCGTCGACGATCCAGGGGGACTCCCCCACCAGTCCATGGTCCCGGGCACAGGCGTGGACCGTCTACGGGATGGAGCTGACGGCCAGGATGCTGGGGGCCCAGGGCTGGCTTCCGCCGGATGAGGCCGAGCAGTGGCGCGGGGACGCGGCCGCGCTCGCGCGCAGGTTCCTCGACCATTCGTTGCCCTCCGGGGTGGCCCCTTGGGACTTCTCGATGCCGCAGGGGGAGCAGACGCCGTCCGACACCTCTGCTTCGGCCATCGTGCTGGCTGCGCTGACTGCCTGGGAGGGGTCAGCACCACACGGCACCACAGGACCCCCGGGTGCCGCTGACAGGCTGCAGGCTGCACTGGAGCCGTACTCTCAGCCGGACCGAGCGGGAACGGGACTGCTGGGAGGCGGGCTGTACTACTACCCGGCGGGCCGAGGGATCGATGAGCCCTGCGCATGGGGGGATTATTTCTGGATGGAGGCGGCCGCTCGACGCCAAGGGATACCGGTGCCGTACGACCTCTGATCGGGACCATCGGATACATCCGATGTCTCGGCGGGCGGAAGAATCGTGGCAGAAGATCCGCGGGCCGAGCGGATCGGTCGGGACCGGAGCTGAGCCATGACCTTCCAGGGGATCATCCCTGCCCTCGTCACGCCCTACGACAGCGCCGGCGAGGTGTCCTTGCCGGTGCTGCAGCGCTTGGTGCGCACCCTGAATGCGGAGGGGGCCGACGGCTACTTCGTCACCGGCAGCTCGGCAGAGTGCTACCTGCTCGACACCGCCGAGCGTCTGCGGATCCTGGAGGCCACCGTGGAGGCGGCGGACGGTCGTCCGGCCCTGTTCCACATGGCGGCGAGCGATCATCGCGACACCCTGGAGCTGGCACGGAGGGCCGCCGACGCCGGCGCCACGGGCATCAGCGCCAACATTCCCACCTACTTCACGTACACCGACGAGTCACTGGCCACCTACTTCCGCGAAGTCCGCGAGCAGACGGACCTGCCGCTGCTGGCGTACTACATCCCCGGCCAGACGGGCCGGAAGCTGCCGGCGGACTTCTTCCTGGAGCTCGCTGAGCAGGACGTGCTGCACGGCATGAAGTACACCAGCGCCGACCTGTCGGTGATGGCACGCGTGCGCGCCGAAAGGCCCGATGACTTCGCGATCCTCTCCGGGGCCGACGACGCCCTGCTGGGCTCCCTCGCCCAGGGCGCCGACGGGGGCATCGGTTCCACCTACAACGTGATCTGCCGGGTGTTCGCGGAGCTGTACGCGGCGTTCCGGGCGGGCGATCTGGCGGAGGCCACACGGTTCCAGCACCTGGTGATGCCGGTGTGGAACCGCATGGACGGATGGGAGTTCATCCCCTTCCTGAAGGCGGTGCTGCGCGGCCGTGGCCTGGACGTGGGGCAGGCCCGCAAGCCGATGGCGCAGATCCCTGCCGAGACGGACCAGGCGTTGGCCGGGGCCCTCAGTGGTGTGCCTGAGCTGGAGCCGTACCTGATCCGACCCCTCTGATCGGGGCTCCTGCGCGGCCCCGTCCGACAGGGGCTCCTGCACGGTCCCCTCGGCGCGGGGCCTGGCGCGGGAGCCTCGGCGTGGCCGGGGTCGGCGTGGCGGGGGTCGGCAGCACGAGGCGCGGACGCCAATCCCGACACCGCCACGCCGACAGCTCCTACACCCTCATCTGTGAAGAGGCGCTCTACTGTGGGCCCATGAACGCACCCTCGCCCCTGCTCAGTCTGTCCACTCCCGCCGGCGCAGGCCGGTCCGTCCTGGTCACCGGGGCCACCGGTTACGTGGGTGGGAGGCTCATCCCCGAACTGCTGGCCGCCGGCTTCGAGGTCCGGGCAGGTGCCCGCAAACCCGAGGTCCTCAGCGACCGCCCGTGGGCCGATCAGGTGGACCTGGTGCGCTGCGACCTCAGTGAACCAGACCAGGTGCGAGCTGCGATGGACGGGGTCCACACGGTGCTGTACCTGGTGCACTCCATGGGCAGCGGCGGAGACTTCGTGGAGCGCGAGCAGGGCATCGCCGACGTCGTCGCCGTGGCTGCGGAGCAGGCAGGCGTGCAACAGCTGGTGTACCTCTCCGGGCTCCACCCGGATCGGCCCGTCGACGAACTCTCGGACCACATGCGCTCACGTGAACTGGTCGCACGCCGTCTGGACGCCTGCTCGGTGCCCACCCTCACCTTCGAGGCAGGCGTGGTGATCGGCACCGGGTCGATCTCCTTCGAGATGATCAGGCACCTGGCCGAGCGGCTCCCCGTGATGCCTGGCCCGAAGTGGCTGGCCAACCGGGTGGAGCCGATCGCGATCCGTGACGTCCTGTACTACCTCCTGCACGCGTGCGCGCTGGAGGAGCCGGTGCAGGCACGTGCCCAGATCGGCTGCGGCAGCGCCCAGACCTTCGCCTCCATGCTCACCGACTTCGCCGCGGAGGCCGGGCTGGCCAGGCGTCGGGTGGTGCCCCTGCCCCTGCCGGCGCAGAAGCTGTCCGGGGTGTGGATCGGACTGGTCACTCCGATCCCGGTGGGTATCGCCATCCAGTTGGCCGCCTCGCTCGCGGAGGACGCGGTCACCGACAACCATGAAGTGGCGCGGCTGATCCCGGATCCGCCCGGCGGTCTTACCTCCTACCGGGCGGCCGTCCGGCAGGCCCTCGCCCGACAGGCCGAAGGGCCACTGGAGGTGACGTGGGACTCGGACCTGACGGCCTCGGCCGAACCCGCCGACCCGATCCCCGCTGACCCGGACTGGGCGGGGCAGACGGTCTACACGGACACGCGGGAGAAGACCTCGACGCTGCCCCCCGCCACGGTGTGGTCCGTGATCGAATCGATCGGCGGCCAGAACGGCTGGTACTCCACACCAGGCCTGTGGAGGATCCGCGGCTGGATGGACAAGCTCGTGGGCGGGCCGGGCCTGACCCGCGGTCGCCGCGATCCGCGCACCCTGCGTGTGGGTGATCCGGTGGACTGGTGGCGCGTGGAGTCCATGGAGCGCGGGCGCAGCCTCACCCTCCGCGCCGAGATGCGGGCCGGTGGACGGGCCTGGCTGCAGCTGGGGGTGGAGGGCACCCCCGAGGGGTGCGTCTACCGCCAGCGGGCGGTGTTCATGCCCTCGGGCATCGTGGGCCGCGCGTACTGGACGGCGATCCTCCCCTTCCACGCCGTGGTGTTCCCGTCCATGGCCAAGAACATCCTTGAGGAAGCCGGGCGACGAGTGGACGGCACCCCCGTCGCGGACTGAACCGCGGCGGACTGATCTGACGGCTCCCGCTGACGGGGTGGCCCAGCGGGATGACAGGGTCAGCTCCACCACTGGCGCGGGCTCGGGCAAGACCCACCTGCTGATGATGTCGTGCGGGGAAGTGAGCAGGGCCGACAGGTGCGGCCCTCTCATCCCTTGGTCGGAGATCAGCCCGGATCGTTGGTCGAATGGGCGGGAGCACCGCAGGATGGCGAGCATGACCTCCTCCTCTGCCCGCCCGACGGCGACCCCTGCGTCAACAGCTCGCCCGACGACACCCCGTCCTGCCGCGACCGGCCCCGCCTCGACCCGCCGGCCCGTCCTGGTCACCGTCGGGGCCGTGGCCCTGCTCGGGCAGGCCGTTTCCATCCCCGCCGAACTGGTCGGCATGGCCCTCTCCGCCCTCCCTTACGACCCCGTGCGGCAGACCATCAGCGACCTCGGCTCGACCACCTGCACCGCGATCCCCTACCCCTCCGGGGCCGTGGAGGTGTGCTCCCCCGCCCATGCGGTGGTCAATGGCGGGATGGTGCTGGCGGGCCTGCTGGTGCTGGTGGCATCGGTGTGCCTGGCCGGGGCGTGGTGGCGCCGGTCCCGTCCCCTCGCGGTCGCCGCAGTCGGCACGCTCGCGCTTACCGGGGCGTCCACCCTGGCCACCGGCCTGGTGCCGCTGGACGTGGACCTGATGCTGCACAGCCTGGTGTCCTTGCCGGCGATCCTAGTGAGCCCGATCGCGGTGATGGCGCTGGCGGTGCTGTCACTGCGCGGGCCCCTGCGTGTGATGTGCCTGGTGGCCGCCGCGCTCGCGCTGGTGGCGGCGGTGGTGATGCTGGGGACCGTGGACTCCGGCGGGATCATGGGGCTGACCGAGCGGATCGCCGTGTGGATCCCGGTGCTGGTGATGGCGCTGGTGGGCGCGGTCGAGCTGCGGCGCTGATCCCCCGGCAGGGCCCCTGCTGAAGGACCCCACGCCCACCCCGAGCTGTCGACGCTCGAGGAGCGCACCCGCGGCCTGATCGCTCAGCACCTCACCGGCCTCGGCTCCAGCACATCGGCGGCGGGGTGGTCGGGGTGCTGGAGAACGGCCCGGGCCTGACCGCCGCTGAACGACTGCGGATCCTCGAGGCGATCAAGGGTGATCTGTGACGCTCCGTGACCCCGCGATGTTCATGGGCGTGTAGGGCAGTGCCATACTGCCCATAGTTTTTCTTTGCGCGACCGAAAGTAACGATGATGACGACGAGCGATGCTCTCCCGGTCGAGGCCGCGGTCTCGCTGGACGACCGCACCGCCCGGACCCCCGTGTGGCGCGCCTTCCTGCGGCCCGTCCCGGCTGCCGCTGCCGTGGTCGTCGCGGCGAGCGTGCTCGCTGCGGTGTTCGCCCCGCAGCTCAGCGCACTGTCCGACAATGACCCGTTCACGTACCACCCCGAGGCCCTGGGCCCCGACACCGCGCCGCTGGGAGCCTTCGGTGGGGTCAGCGCCGACCACTGGTTCGGGGTGGAGCCCGGCACCGGCCGTGACCTGTTCTCCCTCGTGGTCCACGGCGCCCGGGTGTCCCTGCTGGTGGGCATCGCCTCCACCCTGCTGGCCACCGTCATCGGCGTGGTGCTCGGGATCGTGGCCGGCGCCGTCGGTGGGTTCGTCGAGAAGCTCGTGGAGGTGGCCACCGATGTCACCCTGGGCTTCCCCTTCCTGATCTTCGCGATCGCCCTCAGCGCCCTGTTCCCGCTCGAGGCCCCACGCGCCCTGCTGCTCACCCTGGTCATCGGCGTGTTCGGCTGGCCGGGCATCGCTCGCGTGGTCGCTGCCGAGACCCGCGTGATCGTGCGTCAGCCGTACGTGGTGGCCTCCCGCGTGATGGGGGCACGCCTGGCCCACGTGCTGCGGCACCAGGTGCTGCCCAACGTCGCCTCCACCGTGATCGTCTACTCCTGCATCTCTCTGCCCGGCCGCATCAGCGCCGAAGCCACCCTGTCGTTCCTCGGCGTCGGCGTGCTGCCGCCCACCCCCTCGTGGGGCCGGTCGATCGGTGACGCCATCAGCTGGTTGCTGGTGGACCCCGCCTTCCTGCTGTTCCCCGCAGCGGCGCTGTTCCTTGTGACCTTCTCCTTCAACATCCTCGGCGACACCCTGCGCGACGCCCTCGATCCCCGGGGGGCACAGCGATGATCCCCGCCCTGCAGCGCGCGGCCCGCAGCGTGGTGGTGCTGCTGATGGTCATGACGCTCACCTTCGCGATCTTCTACCTCGCCCCCATCGACCCTGCCCTGCAGATGTGCGGCAAACCCTGCTCCCCGGAGGACCTCGAGGCCGCCCGCGGCTTCATGGGCTTCGACCAGCCGTGGTTCGCCCAACTGGGCACCTTCCTGGTGGCGATCTTCACCGGGCGCACCTTCGGCTCGGCCGAGGTGGCCGTCCAGTGCGCCGCCCCCTGCCTGGGGTACTCCTTCCAGCTGCACCAGTCGGTGACCGAGCTGATCGGGGACCGCTTCCCGGTCACGTTCTCGATCGCCCTGGGCGCCGTCGCGCTGCAGGCACTGTTCGGGATCGCCGCCGGGGCGCTGGCCGCCCGCCGCCAGGGAGGCATCCTGGACCGCACCGTGACCGGGGTGTCCGTGGTTGCGGCCTCCGCCCCCGCCTTCGTGGTGGGCCTGCTGGCGGTGGTGGTGTTCGCCCTGCAGCTGGACCTGCTGCCCAGCGGCGGCTATGAGCCCTTCATCGAGAGCCCCCTGCAGTGGGCCCGCCACCTGGTTCTGCCCTGGATCACCCTGGCCTTCCTCAATGGCGCCGTATACGCACGCCTGGTGCGGTCCTCGATGATCGAGCAGCTGGGCTTGGACTACGCGCGCACCGCACGGGCTGCCGGCCTTCCGGAACGACGGATCGACCGGTACGCGCTGCGGAATCTCGCGCTCCCGCTGACCACCCTGATCGCCCTGGACATCGGGGCACTGCTGGGCGGCACCGTCATCACCGAGCGGATCTTCGGCCTGCCGGGCCTGGGCGCGCTGCTGCTGGACGCGACCTCCACCGCCGACCTGCCGGTGATCGTGGGCACCACCCTGGTGGGCTCCCTGCTGATCGTGCTTGCGAACCTCTGCGCGGATCTCGCCCGCCCCCTGCTGGACCGGCGCCTTGCCGCCACCGGCAGGCGCACCACCACCCTGTCCGACCACGGCACGGGCGAGCCCGACCCCTCCGACTCCGACCCCTCCGGCCCCGACCCGACCAGCTCGACCCACTCGATCCCTCGGCCGTCCCGCACCACCCAGGAGACATCCCCATGAGCACCTCGCCCCGCACCAGCTCGACCTTCTCCCGCCGCAGCATCCTGCTGGCCACCCCCGTGATGCTCGGCACCGGCGCCCTGGCCGCCTGCTCCGGCAATGGCTCCGGGAGCTCCGGCAGCTCCGGGTCTGACGGCGGCGGTCAGACCGGTGGCACCCTGACCATCTACACCACCGGCGAGGAGATGAGCTTCGACCCGGCCACCAGCCAGAGCCTCGCGATCACCTCCCTGGGCCTGACCGCGCGCCGCCTCACCGCCTGGAAGACCTCTCCGGACGCCCCCACCGAGCTGATCCCCGACCTCGCCACCGACACCGGCACCCCCTCCGAGGACGGGAAGACCTGGACCTTCACCCTCCAGGAGGGACTGAAGTTCGAGGACGGGACCCCCATCACCGCCGCCGCCGTGAAGTACGGGCTGGAGCGGTCCTTCGCCCCCGAGCTCACCGGCGGCCTCACCTACCACAAGGTGCTGCTGGAGGGCGGCGAGGACTACGCGGGGCCGTTCTCCGGTGAGCACCTCGACTCCATCGAGGCCGTCGACGACCTCACCCTGGTGCTGCACCTGAACCGCCCCTACGGCGACTTCGGCTGGGTGGCCTCCAACCCCGCCTTCGCCCCGGTCCCGGAGGACTCCGGCCAGCCGGAGACCTACGCCACCCAGCCTGTGACCAGCGGCCCCTACCGCGTGGAGTCCTACTCCCCCGGCGCCAAGGCCGTGCTGGTGCGCAACGAGCACTGGGACGCAAGCACCGACCAGGCCCGCACCGGCGGCCCCGACACCATCGAGTTCGCGCTGGCCCAGGATGCGAGCGTGGTGGCGCAGTCGATCATCGCCGACCGCTCCGACGCCCAGGACGGGTTCCTGGCCAGCTTCGTGCCCACCGCCCAGCTGGTGCAGGCCCGCAACGACCCGAAGGTGGGCGATCGCCTAGTGACCTCGGGCCCCGGGGCACTGGAGTACCTGGCGCTGAACACCGAATCGGAGGCCCTGAAGGATGTGAACGTCCGCAAGGCGCTGCAGTACGCCGTGGACAAGGAGGCGTACCGCACCGCGAAGGGCGGGGAGATCTCCGGCGACTTCGCCACCACCTTGATCACCCCGGGCATCGCCGGCCGCGAGGAGTACAACCTGTACGCCGAGGATCCCACCGGCGATGCCGAGGAGGCCAGGCGCCTGCTGGCCGAGGCCGGGGCACAGGACCTGTCGCTGCGCCTGGTCATCCAGGACACCCAGACCGCCGCCGCCGAGTCGATCCAGCAGGCCCTCACCCGAGCCGGGATCACCGTCACCATCCAGCCGCTGGACGCCAACGCCTACCAGTCCGAGGTGACCGCGGGCGACGGCAGCGCCTACGACATGGTGCTCAGCTCCTGGCAGCCCGACATGCCCTCCCCCAACGCCAACCTCACCCCGCTTTTCGAGTCCACCCAGATCGGCAACGGCAACTACAACCTGGCGCGGTATGCGAACGAGGAGGTGGACGCGGCACTGCTGGAGGCCTCCTCCACCCTCGACGCCGACGAGGCCGCCGCCAAGTGGGCGGCCGTGGACAAGCGGATCATGGAGGACTCCCCCGTGGTGCCGCTGATCTACTCGAAGAACTCCTTCATCCACGGCTCCGGGGTGGAGAACTTCGTGATCGGGCAGTTCCCGGCCTACCCGAACTACCTCACCACCACCCTGAAGGCATGAGCGACAGCACCCGCGCCACCGATGCCGGGCCCGCGCAGGATCCCGGCTCCACGGGAGACCCGGACCTGCTGGCCCTGCGGAACCTGCGGGTCACCATCGCCGGCAGGCCGATCCTGAAGGGCCTGGACCTCACGGTGCGCGCCGGGCGGATCACCGCCCTGGTGGGCGAGTCCGGCTCCGGGAAGTCGATGACGGCACTGGCCACCATCGGGCTCGCACCCGCCAGCGCACAGGTGACCGGCAGCGCCCGCTTGCGAGGCGAGGAGCTGCTGGGCAGGTCGCCCCAGCAGATGCGCCGCACCCGCGCCGGGGGCCTCGGGATGATCTTCCAGGAGCCGGGGCAGTCACTGTCACCGGTGATGAAGGTCAGCGCCGTCTTCCGCGACGTGCTCGGGGTGCGCGAGAACATCCGATCCCGCCCCCGAGCCGCGCAGCGCACCCGGGATCTGCTGGCCTCGGTGGGCCTGCCGGACCCGGACCGCACCGCCTCCTCCTACCCGCACGAGCTCTCCGGCGGTGAGCTGCAGCGCGTGGTGATCGCGCTCGCGCTCAGCGGGGACCCCGCGCTGCTGATCGCCGATGAGCCGACCACCGCTCTCGATGTCACGGTCCAGCGCGGCGTGCTGGACCTGCTCACCCGGATCGTGCGCGAGCGCGGCATCGGAGTCCTGCTGATCACGCACGACATGGGCGTGGTGGGCGAGATCGCCGACGACGTGGTGGTGCTGCAGGGCGGCGAGGTGCGCGAGACCGGCACCGTCCAGCAGGTGCTCGGTGCCCCCACCGCCCCTTATACGCAGACGCTGCTGTCGGCCGTGCCGAGACTGTTGCCCAGCCTGGAGCGGGCGTCAGCGCGGTCGAGCGCCGAGCAGAAGGACGGTGCGTCCACACGGGGCGACGACGATACTGCCGCACGGGGCGACGACGATGCTGCCACGCAGGGCGAGAGCGACCCATCCCGCGGGACCGCCGCATCGGAGCCCCCGGTGGTGCGCGTCGAGGGCTTGTCGGTCCGCTACGACCGGCGTGGTGGGTCCCACCTGGCGCTGGACGACGTGGGCTTCGAGATCGGCCGCGGGCAGATCCACGGCCTGGTGGGCGAGTCGGGCTCGGGAAAGTCGACATGGGGCAAGGCCCTGGTGGGGCTGGTCCCGGCCCAGGCGCGCGTGCTCGAACTGGACGGGACGGACCCCCGCAGCCTCTCCCCGGCGGCTCGCCGCGGGGTGTACGCGCGGGCCGGCCTGGTGTTCCAGGACCCGGCCTCGTCCCTGAACCCTCGCCGCACCGTCGGGTGGAGCATCAGCGAGCCCCTGCACCTGGCGGGCGGGGTGGGCCGCGCCGACGTAGACCGGCGAGTGCATCACGCCCTGGAGCAGGTGCGCCTGCCCGCGTCCTACACGCAGCGGCTGCCCCACGAGCTCTCCGGCGGGCAGCGGCAGCGGGTCTCGATCGCTCGCGCGCTGATCCTGCAGCCCTCGCTGCTGATCGCCGACGAGCCCACCAGCGCGCTGGACGTCACCGTGCAGGCGCACGTGATCGAGGTGCTGCGCGAGGCCATCGAGGAGGCGCGCTTCGCCTGCGTGTTCATCAGCCACGACCTCGCGGTGGTGGGATCGCTCGCCGATCACGTGACGGTGCTGCGCCGCGGCCGGGCCGTGGAGCAGGGCACCGTGCACCAGGTGCTGGGCAGCCCTCGGCACGAGTACACGCGGGCGCTGCTGGAGAGTGTGCCGGACCCGTCGCGGCGCCTGCGCGAGGGCCAGCGGCCCGCCTGTGAATCAGTGGGTCGGCCTGAGGCTACGATGCGCGGATGAGACCGTTCCTGCTGCTGGCCACCCGGTTCGAGGACGAGGCCGCCGACGCCGAGTACGAGGCGTTCCGTCGATTCGCCGGCCTGCGCGCGGACCAGCTGGTGCGGGTGCACCTCGAGGCAGCACCCCTGGGCGAGATCGACCTGGCCGAGTACTCCGGCGTGATCGTGGGCGGCAGCCCCTTCACCACCTCGGACCCGGAGGACTCCAAGAGCGCCACCCAGCAGCGGGTCGAGAGCGACCTGAAGCGGGTGCTGGACCTGGTGATCGAGCACGACGTGCCGTTTCTCGGCGCCTGCTACGGCGTGGGCACGCTCGGGGTGCACCAGGGTGCGATCGTGGACCGCACCAACGGTGAGCCCGTCGGCGCCGTCACCGTGCGGCTCAGCGAGGAGGGCAGGCGCGATGCTCTGGTGGAGGCCGCGGGCCTGCCGGACTCGTTCACGGCGTTCGTCGGCCACAAGGAGGGCGTCCGCTCCCTGCCCGAGCACGCCGTGTGCCTGGCGAGCTCGGCCACGGCACCGGTGCAGATGTTCCGCGTGGGCACCCGGCAGTACGCCACCCAGTTCCACCCGGAGCTGGACGTGCCCGGCCTGGTGCAGCGGATCCGCATCTACAAGGACGCCGGCTACTTCTCCCCCGACGAAATGGACGATCTCATCGAGGAGGTCAGCCAGGTCGATGCCGGCGCTCCGGCCGGGGTGCTGCGCGGCTTCGTCAAACTGTTCGCGCGGTGAATGGGGACCGGACAATGGGGCAGAATCGCACCTTCGACGGGCGGCGGGCGCTGGTGGTGGGCGGCGCCCACGGCATCGGCGCGGCCTGCGCGGCACGCTTCGCCCGGGACGGTGCCCAGGTCGCCGTGGCGGATCTCGATCTCGATGCCGCGCGCGCGACGGTCGTGACCCTGGCGGGGGCCAGCGCCGCTCCTCACCTCGCGGTGCAGATGGACATCACCGATCCCGGGTCGGTGGACGCAGCCGTGGCTGAGGTGGTGAAGCAGCTGGGCGGGCTGGACGTGCTGGCGAATGTGGCCGGCGGCGACGACACCGGCTACCCCGCCTTCGATGACCTCGACGACGAGACCTGGACGCGGATGCTGGACTGGAACCTCCTGGGGCCTGTGCGTGCCACCCGGGCCGCACTCCCCCACCTGCGCGCCAGCGATCATGCGGCGGTGGTGAGTGTGTCCTCGGTGAATGCCCTGATGGCGTTCGGTGGCCCGCCCTACTCCGCGGCGAAGCGCGGGCTGCTCTCGGTGACGCAGAACCTGGCCGCCGAGCTCGCACCCGACGGGATCCGGGTGAACGCCGTGGCGCCCGGCACCGTGCGCACCCGCGTGTGGGGCGAGGACGGCAAGGAGTCCGAGCGTATGCGGCACATGTATCCGCTGGGCCGGGTGGGTGAGCCGGAGGACATCGCCGCGGCCGTGGCGTTCCTGGCCTCCGACGATGCCTCCTGGATCACCGGCCACACGCTCCCGGTGGACGGCGGCGTGCTCCTACGGGGGCCTGGGCCCGGCGACCTCGGGTAGGTGCGCGGCGCCGGGGCAGGCGAGCATGGGACCTGCGCCTAGCCGCAGCAGCCCTCACGTTCCCCTGGTGGCCTGCGGTGACACGGAGGGCAGGAAACCATTCGTTCAGGCCATGGGGGCTCGGTCAGTGCTGCCCGGCGTCGGAGCCGAGGGCGAAGGTGCCCTGGGCGCGGCGGCGGCCCAGCACCTGGTGGGTGGGCACCACGCCGTCCAGGAAGCGGTAGCCGTCGCGGGTGAAGGCTGCGCGCAGGTCCCCGGAATCTGCTGCGGAGCTGAGAGAGCGCCACCAGTCGGTGATGTCGCCCCAGCCGGGGGCGGCCAGGGACCCGCCGAACTGCTGCACGGCCAGGGCCGAGCACAGGGAGGCGAACTTCAGCCTCTCTACCAGGGGCCACTGCGCGAGGGTGCCCAGCACCAGGGCGGCGGCGAACACGTCGCCCGCGCCGGTGGTATCCATGGCGGTGACGGGCACGGCCGGGCAGTAGGCCTCCTCGCCGGTGGAGCCGTCGATCGCGTAGGAGCCGGCCTCGCCGTCGGTGACCACAGCCAGCGGCACGAGTTCGGCGAGCGCCCGCACGGCCCGGTCGGGACTGTCGGTGCGGGTGTAGGCCATGGCCTCCACGGCATTGGGGGTGAAGGCGTGGCAGTGCACCAGGGGTGCCAGGTCGCTGCGATCCCAGCGGCCGGTCTCGTCATAGCCGATGTCGGCGAACACCTTGGAGCCGCCCTGGGCCAGGGCCGCCCACCAGCTGGTCTCCCCGGCCAGGTCCACCACGGCGGCGCGGGCCTTGGGGGCCTTGGCGATCAGCGATGAGAGCGGTTCGGGCAGGTCGTGGCCGTGGGTGACCATGGCGCGGTCGCCGTGGGCGGCGATGGAGACGGTCAGCGGGGAGTGGAAGTCGGGGAAGCGGCGGGAGGCGCTGAGGTCGATGCCCTCCTCCTCGGCCATGGTCTGCCACATCCAGTCGGCATAGGCGTCGTCCCCGAAGCCCGCCACCAGGCCGGTGCGCAGGCCCAGGCGGGCGGCGGCGGTGGCGAGGTTGGCGATGCCGCCGGGGCTGGAGCCCATGCCCTTGCTCCACAGCTCCTCTCCCGGTGCGGGCAGGCGGTCCAGCCCGGTGAACACGATGTCGAAGAACACGGTGCCCGAGAGCAGCACGTCCAGCGGCGGGTCCTCGGGGCTGCGCTGCTCAGCCAGGGGGTCCCAGTCCCCGCAGGGGGCCGACGGGGTGGGGTCGGTGCGCTCGGGCTCAATGCCGGCGGGGCCCTGCTCGCTGCCGGCGGGGTCGGCGCCGGTCGGGCCCGGCATGTCGAGCGCGGGGTCGGCGAGGTAGGGACGGCCGGGTTCGGGCGTGGTCATGACGTGGTGGCTCCTTCGAGCATGCTGCGGATGAAGTACCGCTGGAGGAACAGGAACAGGATCACCATCGGCAGCGCGGGACCGTAGCCGCCGCCGTCGGTGCCTCCGCTGCCCCCTCCCGTATCGGATCCGGGGGCGCAGGCGGCAACGAGGCCAATCGAGCCCAGGGCAGCAGTGGAGCCGAGGAAGGTGCGGCGGCGCATGGGGTCCTCCTGGAGGTCATGAACAGCGACAGTGCTGTGACGTGGGCGACCATCGTCGCACAATCTGCACAACTCTGCACCCTTTCGATCGTCTTTGCGCGAACCTGCTCGGAGCTGCGTGATCGGTGCTACGGTTCGAGCATGCTGGTCGAGGAGCGTCACGCGGGCATCGTCGCCGCCGTGCGCCGCCGGGGCACCGTCTCGGTGGGCGAGCTCAGCAGCATGCTCTCCGTCTCCGAGGCCACGATCCGCCGCGACCTCGAGCAGCTCGCCGCCGACGGCCTGCTGCGGCGCGTGCGCGGGGGCGCCTGCACGGTGCGCGGCAGCGTGCGGCCGGAGCCCGACGCCCGCCCCTTCGAGCACGTGGCCGCCAGCGCACCGGAGTCCAAGCGCCTCATCGCCGAGCGTGCCGCGGCGCTGATCGCGGACGGTGACGTGATCGCCCTGGACATCGGCACCACCGTGGCGGCCATGTGCCCGCTGCTGATGACCCGCTCGCTGACTGTGGTCACCGCCTCCCTCGCGGTGGTGCGGGCCCTGGCCGACGCTCCTGGGATCGACATCCTGGTGCTCGGTGGGCTGCTGCGCCCCAACTACCAGTCCCTGGTGGGCACGCTCACCGAATCGGCCCTGAGGCAGGTGCGGGTCGATTCCGCCTTCCTGGGCACCTCTGGGGTGCGGGCCGACGGCACCGTGCTGGACTCCACCCCCAGCGAGGTCTCCGTCAAGCGCGGGCTGCTGGACGTGAGCGCCCGCGCCTACCTGCTGGCCGACCACGACAAGTTCCCCGGCTCGGGATTCCTCGAGGTGGCCCCTCTGTCCCGCTTCACCGGCCTGGTCACCGACCGGGCCCTCACCGCCGATCAGCTGTCCCTGCCTGACGACGAGGATCTGGAGGTCCTGCTGCCATGAAGCTCACCATCCTGGGCGGGGGCGGATTCCGCGTGCCCCTGGTGTACGAAGCGGTCGCCACCGGCGCCACCGGGCTCACCGTGGACGAGGTAGCCCTGCACGACATCGACGCGTCCCGCCTGCGCACCATCACCGCCGTGATCGAGGCCATGGGTGCCGAGCTGCAGGCCCACGGCCGGGCGGGAGCGGGGGCCGACGGCCGGGCGGGCGCGGGGGCCGACGGCCGCCCCGCCGCCCTGCCGCGCCTGGTGGTCACCACGGACCTGCGCGAGGCCGTGGCCGGCGCCGACTTCGTGTTCAGCGCCGTACGGGTGGGCGGCGCGGAGGCCCGCACGGTCGATGAGCGGGTGGCGCTGAACCTGGGGCTGCTGGGCCAGGAGACCATCGGCCCCGGCGGCCTGGCGTACGCCCTGCGCACCATCCCGGTGGCCCTGGAGATCGCCCGCACCGTGGCCGAGGCCGCACCGGGGGCGTGGGTCATCAACTTCACCAACCCCGCCGGGATCGTCACCGAGGCGATGCGCACCGTGCTGGGCGACCGCGTGGTGGGCATCTGCGACACCCCGATCGGACTGGTGCGCCGCGTGGGCCGCCTGCTGGGCGTGGACGTGGTGGCCGACGACCCGGCCACCGGCGCCCCCGTGGCCGAGGTGGACTACGTGGGCCTGAACCACCTGGGCTGGCTGCGATCCGTGCGGATCGACGGCGAGGACCGCCTGCCGGGCCTGCTGGTCGACGACGACGCCCTCGAGGAGATCGAGGAGGCCCGACTGATCGGCAAGGACTGGGTGCGGGCCGACGGCGCCCTGCCCAACGAGTACCTGTACTACTACCTGCACACCACCTCCGCCATCGAGCGGATCACCGCGGCCGCGACCACACGCGGGGAGTTCCTGGCCAAGCAGCAGGGCGACTTCTATGCGGCGGGTGAGGAGGCCACGCTCGGGGCCCGCGGGGAGGCATGCTGCTCCTCTCCCCTGGAGCTGTGGCGCGGCACGCTGCACCAGCGGGAGGCCACCTACATGGCCGAGTCCCGCGACGAGGAGCGCCGCGAGGAGGACGTGGCCGGCGGTGGCTACCAGGAAGTCGCACTGCGGCTGATGACCGCCATCGCCACCGGACGCTCCGAACAGATGATCCTGGACGTCGGCAACATCGGCGCAGGTCGGGAGCATGCCCCGGCCTCGGAGCGGATCGTTCCGGAGCTGCCGGCCGATGCGGTGCTGGAGGTGCTGTGCGTGGTCGACGGCGACGGGGTGCACCCCCAGCCCGTCGCCCCCGTGGAACTGGGGCGGCTGGGCATGATGGCCGCCCTGCGGGCCTCGGAGCGGAAGATCCTTGAGGCCGCGGTGACCGGCTCCCGGGACGCCGCCTGGCAGGGCTTCGCCACGCACCCGCTGGTCAGCTCCCCGACGCTGGGCCGGCTGCTGCTGGAGGGCTACGAGGCGGGGCACCCGCAGATCGCGGAGCTGCTCGCGCGGGGGTGAGGCGGCTGGCGCGCCTGAACCGGGATGGATCGGGCAGGGATGGGTCGCGAAACGCCGGTTCGGGCGTCGCGAACGTCCGGCCGGGGTGTCGCGAACGTCCGGCAAGGGGTACCGCGAACGTCCGACCGGGGTGTCGCGAATGTCCGGCAAGATCTGTCGCGAAACGCCGGTCACGACTAGACTGGATCCATGACATCGCTGATCACGCGGAACCTTCTCCCTCAGGCGGAGGATCTCCTCGCACACTTCCCTGCCGTCGTGATCCAGGGTGCCCGCCAGGTCGGGAAGAGCACGTTGGCGTCGATGGTCGCCGGATCCCGCCCACATGTGGCAGTGAGCTTCGACGACGACGACGTGCGGGAATCGGCCCGGCTGGATCCGCGCGCCTTCGTGCGGCAGGCCGGCGAGGGTCCCCTGGTGATCGACGAGGTGCAGCGCGAACCGTCGGTGCTGCTGGCGATCAAGTCGGCGATCGATGCGGACCGCCGTCCCGGCCGGTTCCTGATCACCGGATCCTCCGACCTGCTGCGCCTGTCGCGGTCGCCTGACTCCTTGGCCGGTCGCGCTGTGACTCTTGATCTGTTCGGCCTCAGCCAGGGGGAGCTCGCCGGCCGGAAGGAGGACTTCGCCCACTGGGTCCGCACCACGAACGGGGCCCTCACCGGGGCTGGGCACGGATGGTCGAGGGAGCAGTACGTCCAGGCGATCCTTCGCGGCGGTTACCCGGAGATCCAGCGCCTCCCGGTCAGGCTCCACGGCACCTGGTTCGACAGCTATCTGGACCGGGTGATCACCCGTGACGTCGCGGATGTCTCCCGGGGCCTGTCGAGCGATCGGCTGGCTGCTGTGCTGCGCATGGTGGCTGCGAACCAGGGCGGGGAGCTGGTGCAGGCGCGGCTGTCCGACGAGTTGTCGATCCCACGGTCATCGGTCTCGGGATACCTGAACGCCCTGTCGACGATGTACCTCACGCACGACCTGCCACCCTGGCGGGCGAACCTCACCAAGAGGGAAGTAGGCAGGCACAAGGTGGCGGTGGCCGACTCCGGTCTGGCCACGCGACTGTCGAAGCTGCGAGCCGCGCAGCTCTCGACGCTCACGGCGGCACCGCTGCTGGGTGCGCAGCTCGAGGCCTTCGTGGTCGCCCAGCTGATGGCTCAGAGGGGCTGGTCGGCCGAGGAGTTCGAGCTGTTCCACTTCCGTGATCGCGATGGCCTGGAGGTGGACGTGGTGATCGAGTTCGCGGATGGCCGCGTGTTCCTGATCGAGGTGAAGGCCTCCTCGACGTTCCGAGCCGAGCACTCCCGCGGGATCCGGGCATTGGCGCAGAGGCTGGGCGATCGCTTCGTCGGCGGCGCCGTCCTCGGCCTCACCGAGGAGACACGCCAGCTCACGGAGCAGGTGTGGGGCCTGCCGATCTCCGCGCTGTGGGAGCACCCATAGGCATCGAACCTCCCGGGGGCCCACGTACGCCGACTGACGGTGCATGACCCTCACCCCACGCTCCACTGCCAGGAGAACGGGGGTTAACCCCCAGGCCAGGTTCGGGCTGCGGTCGTACCCTGGAAGCGGTCGAGGATCTCACCCGCCCACAGCCCGGGCTCGGCCGGGAAGGGGAAACGATCGCCCGTGCAGCGCAGGCCACCGGTCTCGTCGCGGCTCAGCCACCAGCTCAGGCAGGGCCGACAGGTTCCCCTTGCCCAGACGCCTGGCCCCCTGGAGGGAAAGGTGTTCCCGCCCACCGGTCGCGGTGTGGCGATGCCTCGCCGCCGCGGCAAGTGGCTCACGCGGGACGTGCCGATCTTCTTCGGCGGGATCCTGTCGCTGGGCACCTTCGTGCTGTTCAGCTTCGGTAGCCTGGTGGGAGGTTCCGGCCTGATCGGCCCCGCTCTCGGTGCTCTCGCCGTGGGTGCCGCAGTATCCGGGGGCAGTGCCTACCTGCTGCGCAACCGCCGTCCCGCCCAGCAGCCCCTGCGGGCCGTCGGCGCCGCGGTCCCGGAGGGAACCCGCGCCCTGCTCGAGGGTGCTGTCAGCACCACCATGAAGCAGCGTCGTCGGATCGCGGAGCTGAACCGCCGCTCTACGCCCCACGCGGCTCGGCCCGTGCTGGCTCGCGCGGATGCGTTGCTGGTGCGGATCGACGCGCTGATGCGCACGGAGGTGGTGCAGTCCCGCCGCCCCTACGACGAGGACGTGATGCTGCTGGAGGGCATGAGCACCCGGTACGTGCCGGAGCTGCTGGGCGCGGTGGAGGACAACGTGGGCTTCCTGTCCTCGTTCACCCCGGGCTCCCAGCAGCAGGCGCTGCAGAACCTGCGGGCGATCGACGAGCAGCTGGCCGCTCTCAGCGACGGAGTGGACCGCATCGAGAGCGAGGTCCTCGGCGGTGCTGCCCGCTCTCTGGATGTGCAGCGGGAGTTCCTGCGCACGCGGCTCGGGGAGCAGCGCCCGTTCTGACCCCGACGCAGCAGCGGCGCCGACGCTCTGGCGCCGACGCCGCTGCGTGCACCAGACCAGTCGGATGGACCGGTCAGTGCGGGATCGTGATCAGAACCCGGGGTTGGCGGGGTCAGCGCCGATGCGGCCATCGGGGTTGTCCAGGCCGTTGATCTTCTCGATCTCCTCGCTGGTGAGCTCGAGCTCGACCGAGGCGAAGTTGGAGACGATCCGCTCCGGGGTCACCGACTTGGGGATCACCACGTTGCCGATGGCCAGGTGCCAGGCGATGATCACCTGGCCGGGGTCGGCATCATGGGCCTCGGCGATCTCGGTGATGACCTCGTTCTGCAGGATGTCGCCGCCCTGGCCCAGCGGGCTCCACGCCTCGGTGACGATGTCGTGCTTGGCGTGGTAGGCGCGCAGCTCGCCCTGCTGGAACTCGGGGTGCAGCTCGATCTGGTGCATCACCGGTACCACGCCGGTCTCGGAGATGATCTCCTCCAGCTGCTCGATTGGGAAGTTGGAGACGCCGATCGACTTGGCCTTGCCCTCCTTCTGCAGCTCGATGAGGGCCTTCCAGGACTCCAGGTACTTCCCGCGCTGAGGGCTGGCCCAGTGGATCAGGTACAGGTCCACGTAGTCCATGTCGAGCTTCTCCAGCGAGGTCTCCAGGGCCTTCTTCGCGGAGTCGAAGCCCTGGTCGCCGTTGGCGAGCTTGGTGGTGATGAACAGGTCCTCGCGGGCGATGCCGGACTCCTTCACGGCGCGGCCCACGCCGCCCTCGTTCTCGTAGCCGGCTGCGGTGTCGATGTGCCGGTAGCCGGCCTTGATGGCCTGCACGACGACGTCAGCGGCGACCTCGTCCTCGACCTGCCACACGCCGTAGCCGAGCTGGGGGACGGAGTTGCCGTCGTTGAAGGACACGGTGGGAACGTTCGCGGTCATGCGTTGCCTCCTGTGGGTGGATCGGGTGTGGTCCAGCGTAGAGCGCGGCGCGGGCGGGCTTGCAGGGGCCGTCCAGGTGGTCGGTGCAGGCCGGGCCGGCGCAGGCCAGGCCAGCGCCGCTGGTCATGCCCGATCGCCGGGGGCATGTTCCCGGCAGCCCTACTCCTCCGTCATCAGGGACTGCACATTCCCATCGGCGGCCTCGAGCACGCGCCGTATGAACTCAGTACCGGTGATCCCGGCCGGATTCGTCGACGCCTCAGATGTGTGCCGGGCCGTGGTCACGGGTGTCGGTGGTCTTGCGGCCGGCAGCCTTCTCGTAGGCGATGGCACGGCTCTCGACCTCGAGATTCGACGTGGTGAGCAGCTTCGATGGCTTCATGGCCGCGAGCATTGCACGAAGAACCGACATTCGAGCGAAAAATTTCGGTAGTTGGCAATACGAGCTCGCCAGCGAGAGCCGGTCCGTAGTATCAGATGTGTTCGGGATCTGTAGAGGAGCGCACCCCGTGAGCGACCAGCACATCCACGTCGTGGGCGCCATCATCCAGCGCGGTGACACAGTTTTTGCTGCTCGTCGCAACCCTGACCGTAGTGCCGGGGGTCTGTGGGAGTTCCCCGGGGGAAAGGTCGAGGGTGGAGAGTCCCCCGAAGAGGCGCTAAGACGAGAGCTCCGCGAAGAACTCGGCGTCGAGGTCACTGTGGGTTCTCTCGTCGACACCAGCATCGGCGACGTTGCCTCCACGACCATCGAGCTCGCCTGCTACTACGTCGAGCTCTGCGGTCCTGATCCCCGCTCGAGTACCGATCATGATGCGATGACCTGGGTCCCGCTGGATCGGCTCGACACACTCGACTGGGCACCTGGCGATATCCCCATCATTGCGCGCCTACCCCAGCTACTAAGCCGGAACGAGCGCACAGCGGAGCGACCCTCATGAGCACAGACCCTCTCGACCCGGGATTGTACGAACTACTCGTCACAGCGGGAATGAGCGATCTGCTGCGGGACGCAGATTCCAGCGGACTCGTGCCGGTGACAGCTGAGGTCGATAGCGCGGACGTGGCTCACGTTCTTACTCAGCACATCTCCACCGCCCTCAGCCAGGTTCTCGCCACGCTGCCCCGTGAAGAGCAGGTGGAGCTTGCGAACCGTGTTCTGCAAGCGCTCCCCCCATCGGAACCCGCGGCGACCGTCGTCCCTGGCCCGCGCATGCTGACTTCCGTGAGTCAGCCGCCGGCACCCGCCCTGCCTCGACCATCCACACCATTGAGCGACGTTGCTCTCTTCACCAACTCGCGTATGGACCCCCAGCTGGGTTCCGAGCTCCGTCTCGAGATGGCGAGTGCCGATCGCATCGACCTTCTGTGCGCCTTCGTGCAGTGGAGCGGTATTCGAGTACTCGAGGATGCGCTCCGCGCCGCCGCCGAACGTGGGGTCAAAATTAGGGTGTTGACGACTACCTACATCGGAGCAACCGATCGCAAAGCGCTCGACTACTTCGTCCAGGCCCTGAATGCTGAGGTTCGCGTCAACTACGACGCCAAGTCCACGCATTTGCACGCCAAAGCGTGGATGTTCCACCGCGCCAGCGGGTACACCACGGCGTACGTCGGCAGCTCCAACATGAGCCGCGCCGCCCTTGTCGATGGGCTCGAATGGAACGTTCGGCTTTCTCGCCAGGCCACTCCCAGTCTCCTGGACAAGTTCGAGTCCACCTTCGACACCTACTGGGACGACGCTGCCTTCGCCACGTACGACCCGGAAAGAGATGCCGCGTACCTCGACACGCTGCTCGCCCAGAACAGCGGTCGAAGCACCAGTGCATCCCTTGATGTCAGCCACCTCGATGTTCGCCCCTACCCACATCAGCAGGCGATGCTCAGTGATCTCACCTCAGAGCGCGAGGTCCACGGGCGGCACCAGAACCTCCTCGTTGCAGCGACGGGAACGGGCAAGACGGTGGTTGCCGCTCTGGACTACAAGCGGCAATGCCGTTCCCCTGGCCTGCGACCGACGCTGCTGTTCGTTGCGCATCGCAAAGAGATCCTGGAGCAAGCGCTTCGAACGTACCGAGATGTACTGAAGGATGGGAGCTTCGGCGAGCTATTCGTCGGAAACTCCAAACCGGTACGAGGCCAGCATGTTTTCGCATCGATCCAATCGATAGCTCGACCTGATGCGCTCCACCGTTGGGCGCGTGAGCGCTTCGAGATTGTCGTGATGGATGAGTTCCACCACGCCGAAGCTGCGACCTACCGGCGAGTGCTCGAGCACTTCGCACCTCGCGAGCTGCTGGGCCTCACGGCCACACCCGAGCGCGCCGATGGGGTCGATGTAGCGCAGGAGTTCTTCAACGGACGAGTCGCCAGCGAGCTGCGCCTGTGGGACGCACTCAGTGCCGACCTGCTCGTACCTTTCCACTACTTCGGTATCGCCGACGGGGTTGACCTTGGCAGCATCCGCTTCACCCGCGGTAGGTACGACGTCGACGAATTGAGCAAGCTCTACACCGGCAATACCGCGAGGGCTGCAAAGGTTCTCGCTGCTGTCCAGGACAAGGTCACTGACCCCACCCGTATGCGAGCACTCGGGTTCTGCGTCAGTGTCGACCACGCTCGCTTCATGGCTCAGGTGTTCAATGACGCTGGTCTCCCCGCCCTCGCTCTGTCCGGCGAGTCCCAGCCCCTGGAGCGCAGGCACGGTCTTGAGCGGCTGCGCGATGGCCAGCTGGCCTGCATCTTTGCCGTCGATCTGTTCAATGAGGGTCTCGACATCCCCATGATCGATACGGTCCTCATGCTGCGCCCAACGCAGTCCGCCACGATCTTCCTTCAACAGCTGGGGCGAGGGCTGCGTCGCGCAGACGACAAGGCCGTCCTGACGGTCCTCGACTTCGTCGGCCACCAGAACCAAGCCTTCCGCTTCGACTTGAAGTACCGCGCACTCACCGGCCTCTCCAGGAACAAGCTCGAGCACAGCATCGAAGCCGGGTTCCCCTTCCTCCCCCCGGGGTCCCAGATCGTCTTCGATTGCGTGGCCGAGGAGATCGTCCTCGAGAACGTCCGCAAGCAGCTGAAGCTCAGCACCAAGGATCTGGTTGTCGACGTCCGTCAGCACAAGCCGGACGAGGTCCCGGCCAGCGACTACACGCTTACCAACTACCTGCGAGAAGCCGAGCGCTCTCTCGCCGACGTCTACACTCCTCCCACCCGCAGCTTCCAAGGACAAAAGAGGCCCTCGAGCTGGTCAACCCTGGTGGATTGGGCCTTCCCTTCCTCAAGAACCGTCGTTAGCACCGACACCGATGACGTGCTGCTCCGGCGCGTGGGGGCGTTGACCCATGTGGATGATCCAGACCGAATCCGTGCGTACCGGGAGCTCCTCACCTCCAAAGAACCCGTCGGCAACGGGGTAGATCAGCTCTACGCATCGATGCTGTACCACTCGTTCTGGCCCAGCGAAGGGCCGGGCCTGGAGAGGGGCATCGAGCTGATCCGTTCGCGCCCACGAGTGGTGGAGGAAATCATTAGGCTTCTCGACTTCCTCGCACTCAAATCTCGAGTGAATCCGCAGTCCCTACCAGGCAATCTTCGAATGACGCCATTGCGCTCGCATGCCCGGTACTCACGCGAAGAGCTCCTTGCCGGGCTCGGAATGGGAACGCTGGACAAGGGTGTACCGGGTTCCATCCGGGAGGGCGTGAAATGGCTGCCCTCGATGAGAACCGATGCACTCATGGTGACGCTGAAGAAGTCAGAGGCGGACTACTCTCCCACCACCATGTACCGGGACTTCGCGATCAACCAAGACGCCTTCCATTGGGAGTCCCAGAGCACGACGAGTTCCGCTAGCCCCACTGGCCGGCGCTACATCGAGCACGAGGTACTCGGGACCAGCGTCGTCCTTTTTGTACGGCGAGCAAAGACGGGCGACATTGGGACAGAACCGTACACCTGCCTGGGGACGGTCCGCTTCGACCACAGCACGGGCTCTCGACCGATGCAGATCGTATGGAAACTGGACCGCGAGATGCCTGTGGAGCTGTTCCTCGCGGCTAAGGCCGCCGCGTAACCCACCCCACTGCATCGCCCCGATCCCTCCACATGCGTGGAAGACCCCGCTACCATCCCTCACGCTGCCCGCGGGCAGGACGGCACGGCCCTCACGGGCCGCCGCCCCGAATCCCCGACGCACAGGAGTAGCTCGTGTCCGAGCCTTCCTCGCAGGCGGGAGCCGGAGACAACCGGCCCCCGCAGAACCAGGCACGCCCCGCTGCGCCCGGCGTGCGTGTGAACAGCCCCCACGTGGTGCCGCAGGGGCCCGCCCCGCAGTCCCCGGAGATCCAGCCGCCCGCCGCTGGCGCACAGTTCCAGCCAGTTCCCACCGCTGGCCCTCAGCCGTCTACCGGCCCGTCTGCTGCAGTGAGTCAGCCTCCATCGGGCGCGCAGCAGCCCCGGCCCCCCGCCGCGCCCGCACCTGGTGTCAGTCGCGCCGCTCCCCCACCGGATGACCTGTTCGCAGGCTCGGCCGCGCCGCCCGACGAGGACTCCCCGAACCACGCCCGGAACCTGCTGGCCTGCGGAGGCTGCCTGCTGCTGGCGCTGCTGCTGGCCGCGGGGCTCTTCTTCGGGTACCAGTGGATCACCCCGGAGGAGGGCTCCTACAAGCACCCGGAGACCCCCACCACCGAGCAGTCCGAAGGCCCGGCCGAGGAGGAGCAGCCCTCCGAGGAGGAACCGGTCGAGGAGGTCTCCCCCGCGCCCGAGGGTGCGCAGGAGCTCAGTGCCCTGGTCTCCCCCAGTGGGAACATCCACTGCACACTCAGCGGTGATGACGTCTCCTGCAGCCTCGAGGAGCACTTCCTGGAGAACAACACCGGCGGCGAGTGCACCGAGGACGTCCCCTTCGCCGTGCGCGTGGGCGCCCAGGGCGAACCGCAGCTGGACTGCGGGCAGAGCGTTGCCAGCGGTGATGCCACGGAGCTGGCCTATGGGGAGTCCGCGAAGAACGGCAACGTGGCCTGCACCAGCGAATCCTCCGGGATGACCTGCTGGAACACCCGCACTGGGAAGGGCTTCACGGTCGCGAAGGACACGTACGAGACGTTCTGAGCCGGTGCGCCCCGCGCGGATGCGTCTGGAGACCGCACCCGCCGTGCAGCAACTATCGGGACCGCACGTCCCGTTAACGTTAGCAGGGCACGCATGCGTTGCTAACGTTAACAGCGACACGCCAGGCTGTTAACGTTAGCAACATGCGCCGCTCCGTGAATTGTCCCTTCAGCGTCCAGCCCGATGTGGTCCCACCCATATGGGCCGGCCGTCATGACGAGATCAACGACTGGGTCGACATCGTGCGGCCTCGACGCGTGGACGGTCTGTCGGAGCGACCGCGCCTGATTCTGGGAGAGGCTGGTCTCGGCAAGTCCACGCTCGTCGGGTACATCACGGAGGACGCGAAGCAGCGTGGGGACCTCGTGACCGGTCAGCTGCGCATTCCGCTCGGTGCCGACCCGCTGTCGATCCTGGCGAGCGCTCTGGTCGATCTCTCCGGCGAGATCGGCTTCAACAAGGCCGACGCGAAGATCGGCGGCCTGCTCTCCCGCGTCACCTCGATCTCGGCCAAGGGTGTCTCCATAGCGATGCGGGAGAAGGAGGCCCCGGAGGCGTTCGCAGCGGTACGGGAGCTGATGATCCGCATCGGCGAGGCCGCGGTGGCCAGGAAGGACACGGTCATCCTGATCCACCTCGACGAGGTCCAGAACATCACTGACGAGGCGGTGCTGTCCCAGCTGCTCATCGTCCTCGGGGACGTCACAGCGACCAGGGTCGGCGTCAGGACGGCGTCGAACATGACCATCGAGCGCTACCTGCCGATCGCGGTCTACCTCACCGGACTTCCGGACTTCTGGGACATCGCTTCGGCGAGGCGAGGAGCGACCTTCGGTCGTCGGTTCGACCGTAGGGTCCTCTCACCGCTGAGCGACAAGGACCTCGAATCCGCTCTGCAGTCCTTCGTGATGGACGGCTGGCCGGTGCCGGATGGGGAGGGAGGCACGACTCGAATCGGGATGCAGCCCGATGCTCGGGACGCGATTCTCGACCTCTGCCAGGGCGAGCCCTTCCTCTTCCAGCTCGCCGGCTACCACGCCTGGTACGCCGGGGACTCGGAGATCATCACACGCGAACAGGTGCTGCACGGCTGGCGGACGGCCAAGCGTGAGGCCTTGTCCCATGTCGAACGGATCCTCGAGCGGCTTCCGGAGCGTGAGGAGCAGATGATCCAGGCGATGGCGGCTCTTCCTCCCGAGGAGCGATCGCTGAAGAACATCGCCCGCGAGATGGGCTATTCCAACTCGACGCAGGTCGCCTCTTTCGCGAGACGATTGGACACGACACGCGGCCTCATCAACCGCGGCGCGGTGTACAGCTTCCGTCACCGCGCGCTCGAGGCACATCTCGTTCGTGACTGGCCGGAGATCCCCGCGGGGCACTGAGCCGAGGTCAAGCCAGTGGGCCTGACCGTACCGGCAGCGTCACCACCGCCACCGGATCGCTGGCATCACCCGGCGTGAGCACCACCCGGTCGCCGTCCACGTGGGCGGCGGCCGGCTCCTCCTGCTGGTCATCGTCGTCATCGCGGTCGGGACCGTCGGGCACCGAGCGGGCGTCGTCCGCGCGGTCGGCGTCCTCCCGCTCACCCGGGCCTACCGAACCGGCCGCTTCGTCGGTGCCGTCGCTGGCGCCACCGGCGGCGCCCTTCTTCTCGCCGCGCTCGGGCACCTCGGCGAGCTCACGGATCGCGGCGGAGACCTCGGCGCTGAGCCGCACCTCACCGGCCTCGGGGTCCAGCAGCAGCACGTGCAGCTGCTCCTGGCCGGTGCCGTCGGTCCCGCGAGTGAACCGCACACCCTCCGGCGGGGTCCTCACGGCCTCGTGCATCCAGGGGCGGGTCGCGTAGATCGCCTCGCCGTACTCGTTGATCCACGCGCCCAGCTCCTCCAGGGCGAGGGTCTGCAGCTCGGGGATGGTGCCGTCGGCGCGGGGGCCGATGTTCAGCAGCAGGTTGCCGTTCTTGGAGACCACGTCCACCAGCAGACGGATCACCTCAGCGCCCGTCAGGGCGTGTTCGGCGGATTCGTCGTGGTTGAAGCCGAAGCTCAGGCCCAGGCCGCGGGTGGCCTCGAACACCTCGTCCTGCACGGAGTCGATGTCCTGGTACTCGCGGGTGGCCACGCCGTGCACGGGCACGCCCCAGCGGTCGTTGACCATGCCGCCGGGCACCTTCTGGAGGTACTCGCGGAAGATCTGCTGCAGGGAGTTTGGGCCGTCGTGCTTGCCGGCATCGGGCCAGTCGATGTCGTTCCACAGGATGTCCGGGGAGAACCTGTCGATCAGCTCGCGTAGCTGGGCGGCGGCGAAGGCCGCGAACTCCTCGTCATTGCGGCGGAAGGAGAACAGCTCCTCGTGGGAGGTGATGGGCCCGAAGTCGCTCTCGTGCCAGTCCAGCGCCCCGGAGTAGTACAGGCCGAAGCGCAGACCGGCAGCACGAGCGGCCTCCTCGAGCTTCGCGATCAGGTCACGGCCCGGCTTGTGGTGGGCAGCGGTGAAGTCGGTGGTCTGGCTGTCCCACAGGCAGAAGCCGTCGTGGTGCTTGGAGGTGGGCACCAGGTACTTCGCGCCGGCCTTGCGGGCCAGCTGCACCATGGCGGCGGGGCTGGACCGGATCGGTTCCCACGAGTCGGCGAAGTCCTCGTAGTCGTGGTCCTCCCCGAACAGCTTCAGGTGCCGCTCGCGGGTGGGGCTGCCCTCGATGCGCACGGTGTTGGCGTACCACTCGGCGTACTGGTGGCGGGCGTAGGCGTTGTCCTCGGTGACGTCGGAGCGGTCCAGCACATCGGCCCAGCCGGGCACGGAGAACAGACCCCAGTGGATGAAGATGCCGAACTTGGCGTCGCGGTACCAGTCCGGGACGGTGAGATCGGGGTAGGCGCTCGCGGGGGCGGCGTCCTCGGGGCCGTGGCGGTCATCGAAGCTGATCATCAGGGTCTCCTGCGAGGTCGGGGGGGCGCCCTTCCACCGTATCGGGAGTCGTGGCACCTACCTGGAGGTGGGCCCAAGGTTGGCTGCGGCGCGTACGTAAGCATCCATGTCGTATCGCTCACCGGCGGCGATGGCCTCGACCATCATCCCGTGGAGCCCACCGTGTCGCTCGCGATAGACCAGGCGGTATCGGGGCCTGGTGGCGTGTTCGGGATCCGGGTCGAGGTAGACCTTCCGGCAGTCGGAGAGGTCACCGATGGCGGGGTGGTCGTAGAGCGGAGCGCCGCTGGCCTCCCCGCGTGCAAGCGAGAACAGCATCTCGATCGCTGCCTTCTGGACGTCCTTCGGCAGCGCCTTGAGATCGTCCTTGAACGCCGGGATCCAGCGGAAAGGGAGGCTCACGCGAAGTCAGCGGGGTCGAAGCCGAGCTCGGTCAGGAGAGAGTCGCTGTCGGAGGACGGCTGGCTCATACGGGACGCGAGGGTCTCGGCGAGTTCGAGGTCCTCGAGGATCGATTCGAGACGCTCGTAGAGCTCGAAGGGGATGATGGCTGCCTGGGGCTTGCGGTGCGCGCCGAAGACGAGGGGCTCGGCCGTCACCCCCTCGACCTGGAACCGGGCGAGGGCAGCGCCGATCTCCTCGCGGGCTTCGCGGCTGGTTCGTACCTGGGTGATCGCCATGGCGAAAGGATACCACCAACGTGTACACATTTGTGTACCTCACTTGCTGCTGCGAGGATGGCCCCACCCGCCATCAACCGCTTAAGTCCGGGAGGGCCTCCTCATGAACCGTCGCACCGAGCCCCACAGGTCTGAGCCTCGCAGGCCCCGTATCGGCATCGCCGGTATCGCCATCGAGTCCTCCACCTTCACCCCGTACCGCTCCTCCGCGGAGGACTTCGAGGTGCGCCGCGGAACCGAGCAGATCCTGGACCGCTACCCCTTCTTCACCGGGGGCTCCGCCTCGGGAAAGGCGCTGCGCGAGGCTGCCGACTACGTGGGCGTCCTGCACGCCCGTGCCCTTCCCGGGGGTCAGCTGGTGCGTGAGGTGTACGAGGGCTGGACGCAGGAGATCTGCGAGGGACTGGCCGCCGCACACGCCGAGCGGCCGCTGGACGGGTTCTACTTCGACATCCACGGCGCGATGAGCGTGGAGGGCCTGGAGGACGCCGAGGGCGATCTGATCTCCGCGATCCGTGAGGTCATCGGCCCGGACGTGGTGGTGGGCACCGCGATGGACCTGCACGGCAACGTCTCCGAGACCCTGTTCGACGCCTGCGACCTGCTCACCTGCTACCGTCACGCTCCCCACATCGACGCCTGGGAGACCCGCGAGCGGGGCCTGCGCGACCTGGTGGACGCCACCACCGCCGTCATGGCCGGTGGTCCGCTCCCCCACAAGGCGCTGGTGCACGTGCCGGTGCTGCTGCCCGGGGAGAAGACCTCCACCCGCATCGAACCGGCCCGGTCCATCTACGGCCGCATCCCCGAGCTCACCGCGCGTGAGGGCGTGACCGACGTGTCGTACTGGGTGGGCTTCGCCTGGGCCGACCAGCACCGCTGCAAGGCCGCGATCGTCGCCTTCGGGGCCGACGCGGATGCGGTGGACGCCGCCGCACTGGAGCTGGCCACCGCGGTGTGGGAGGCCCGGCACGACTTCGAGTTCGTGGCCCCCACCGGCAGCTTCGCCGACTGCCTGGACCAGGCGATCGCCAGCGAGAAGCGGCCGTTCTGGATCTCGGACTCCGGGGACAACCCCGGCGCGGGCGGCGCCGACGACACCACCCACTGCCTGGCCCAGCTGCTGGAGCGCGAGGAGATCCGGGCCGGGCAGGTGAGCGCCCTGATGGTGTCCCTGGTGGACCCGGAATCGGCCCAGGCAGCGTGGGAGATGGGCGTGGGTGGGCGCGGGGACTTACTGGTGGGCGGGCGGATCGATGCCCGTGAGCCCGGCCCGGTGCCGCTGCGCGCCGAGGTGGTGGCCCTCGACGACTCCCCCGCGACCGGGCGTGCGGCAGCCCTGCGGGTGCTGGTCCCTGCCGCGCCAGGTGCGAGCGGCAGCAGCGACGACATCGAGGGCAGCACGAGCCGGGCCAGGCAGGGCGCGGGGGCCGAGCAGTTGTCGGGCCTGACGGTGGTGGTCACTGCCCGCCGCTCCCAGTTCGCCACCGCCGACATGTTCGCCCGGCTGGGCCTGTCGATGACGGGGTTCGATGTGGTCACCGTGAAGATGGGCTACCTGGAGCCGGACCAGTACGAGGCCGCCGCCGACTGGCTGCTGGCGCTCACCCCGGGCGGTGTGGACCAGGACCTGGTGCGCCTGGGCCACTCCCGGATCGACCGGCCGATGATCCCCTTCGATGCCGACATCCCTGCCCCGTCGGCCAGAAGAGTCCGACAGGACTACCGGAGCTAATGACCTTACAAACTGGCTCTTCGTGGTTCGTGGTGAATGGGTCTGCTGTGGCGGGTATTCACGCTGCGGTTCTCGCGGCGCTGGCCAGCAGGATACGCATCCGGTAGTTCTCGGCGTTGCGGAAGCCGCGGCCGGTGCGTTTGATGTTCTTGATGCCCGTGTTCGCTGCCTCGACTCGGGCGGTGGTCGCGCCGGTGACGATGAGGACCTCGATCGCGTCCCACCAGGTCACGATGGTGTCGTAGAGCTTGGTCGCCTCGGGCATGTTCGCGATCTGGACGAAGTAGCCCATCCGCATCCGTTCGTTCCAGGCCTGGGCCAGGGTGTCGGTGGCCAGCAGGCGGCGGAGCTGCTCCTTGATGCCCCAGGCGGCGGAGAGCTCGTCGGTGGGGTCATCGGTGCCAAACACGTCCTCGAGCCGCTCCCAGGCGCGCGGGGTGAGGGTGTCAGCGCCTCGCAGCAGCAGCATCCGGTGCGCCCAGGCCGGATCGTCCTTCCTGAGTTGGACCTCTTTAGTGACCCATGT
>NZ_JAMBDS010000035.1:0-33059 GCF_025143785.1 Brachybacterium sp. p3-SID1565 | reverse complement strand
GGGCCCGGCTCGGAGCCGGGGCTGGAACCCGGACCCGCACCGAGTGCAGGGGAGCGCCGTCCGCAACAGGACCCCGGTCGCGCCCCGGCACTGGACCATGTGGGGCACGGAGTGAACGACCCCCGCTCCGCGATGGGATTCGTGCGCTGGGCGCGGGGGCGCCGACCCGACGTGCTGGTGGCGTCGCTGTGGCGCTCGGTGCTGGTGGGCATGCTGGCCCGCCCGTTCCTGCCGGGCACCCGGTTCATGGTGTACCTGCACAACACGCGCTTCACGAACCCGCTCGACCGGATGGTGCACCAGGTGGCGCTGCGCGTGGCCGATGCGGTGCTGTGCGATTCCGGGGCCGCGAAGGACGCCCTGGTGCCCGCGGGCGTGGCGGCGCGACGCATGGTGCAGGTGGTGCGGCCCACTGCGCGGCCCTCTATGCGCCCCACCACGCGGCCCGCCGCCGTACCGGTCGCAGCAGCGGCGCCGGCCGCATCAGGGGCACCGGCCACAACAGGGGCACGGGGCTCAGCGGGGCCGACGGTCCTGCGATCCGCGCCCGCTCCGGGTGAGCCGATCCGTCTGGTCTTCTGGGGGCGCATCGCTCCGCAGAAGCGCGTGGACCGGGTGGTGCGCCTACTGGCCGCGCTCGAGCGCACCGCTCCCGGAGGGGCCATGCTGGAGATCATCGGCCCTGATGAGGGACCCCGCGCCGAGATCGAGCGGCTGGCGCACGATCTCGGGTTGTCCGCCCTGGTCACGTGGCACGGGCCGCTGCCCTGGGAGGAGATCCGCGAGCACGCCTCCCGTGCTGCCTTCTTCGTGCAGCTCAGCGACTACGAAGGGCTCGCGATGGCGGTCGCCGAGGCCATGGGGCTGGGACTGATCCCCGTGGTCACACCGGTGGGCGACATCCCCCACCGCACCCGCGACGGCGTGAACGCCGTGCACGCCCACCCACCCCTTGACGACCTCGCGGAACACCTGCGGGACCTGGCCCGCGCCCCCCGCCGCTACCAGCGGATGAGCCGCGCCGCGGCCGAGGTGCGCATCCCGGACTTCGTGGAGGAGTTCACCCGCGCCTGCCGGGAGGTGGCCGCGCGATGAAGCCGCACGGTGCAGAGTTCCAGCTGATCGCGGTGGCATGTCTGGGCACCGCGATGATCGGCGCGCTGTTCGCCCGCCCCTACCTGCCGGACCAGTTCGTGCGGGACGACGGCCACATCCGCCTCGCCATCGCCGACCCCACCACCACCGATGCGGAGTCCTTCCGCACCATCGCCCACCTGTACCGTCTGCTGGGGCTGGAGGACAACGCGCCGGGCGCGGCCCTGCTGGGGGTGACGGTGTTCGTGGTGGCGGCGTTCGCGGCGATCGGCTGGCAGCAGCTGGCCCGCCTCACCTGGGTGGGCCTGATCCTGCTGACGATGATGACCGGGGTGGCCGTGGTGTACCTGGGCCAGTACAGCAAGGAACTGGTCACCGTGGTGCTCGCGACCGTGGTGCTGCTGCTGCCGCGCACGGCGCTGGGCGAGATCGCCGTGGTGGCGGTGTGCCTGCTGCACGCCGCTATGCTGCGGCCCTACTGGGTGCTGATCGCCGCCGCATACGTGGGCTGGCGCATCCTGCAGCGCTACCGGGTGCGGCCGCTGCTGATGCTGGTGTGCCTGGTGGCCGGGTACGGCGTGCTCTCGGTGGTGTTCGCCGCCGTGCTGGGCGGCGGGCTGGAGAGCCAGCGCGAATGGATGAACGCCGAACGTGCCGGCACCAGTGTGGACACCCTCATCATCGGACCTTTCCCCGGCGCCACCGGGGCCCTGTCGGTGGCCTCGGTGCTGGTGGTGCTGGCGATGCTGCTGGTGCCCCTGCCGCTGCTGGCCACCGGCTCCCCCACCCACATGGCAGCGGCCGTGCTGCTCACCGCGATCTGGGTGCTGGTGCTGAGCCAGCTGCTGCACCGCGGTCCCCGATCCGGCCGCGCTCCGTTCCCGCCGGCCGCGCCGAGGGCCGCCGCCCTGCTGCTGGCCATGGTGACGGTGCAGGCCCTGTTCGAGCCGGACTACGGCTCCTACCTCAAGCATCTCTCGGGCCTGCTGCCGCTGGCGTGCGCGCTGCTGCCGCTGCGCCCCTCACCCGCTGCCACGAACACTCCTGCGGTGGATTCCCTGCCGCCGCTGTCCCTCCATCACCTGGAGGTGCGCTCATGAGAGTCCTGCACGTCACCGAGGCCTCCTCGGCCGGGGTGCTCACCGCAGTCACCACCCTGGTGCGCGAACAGTCCCAGGATCCCGCGTTCACCGACCCGGTGCTCGCCTACGTGCCGCGCCCGGACTCACCGCCGACGGCCGCGATCCGCGAGCTCACCGGCGACGGGGCCGAGGTCCGCGCCTGGAGCGCCGGCACTCCCCTGCGCCTGCTGCACCTGGCCGCGGCGCTGCTGCACACCCTGCGGCGCGAGCAGTTCGATGTGATCCACCTGCACTCCTCCAAAGCAGGACTGCTGGGCCGCGCCGTGGCCGCCGCGGCCGGGGCGCGGCACCGCACCGTGTACAGCCCGCACTGCTTCAGCTTCGACCGCAGCGACATCGGTGCACTGCGCCGCGCCATGTTCCTGGCATTGGAGCGGGCCGCCCTGCATCTGTCACCGCGCCTGGTGCTGGTCTCGGACTCCGAGGCGCGGGTGGCACGCACCCTGCTGCCGCGCAGCCGCACCGCCGTGGTGCACAACCGGGTGCCGGTACTCGTGCCGGAGCCCGCGGTGCCCACCGCTGCAGCAGCGGCCGGGACAGGACCCGCCACCGCGCCCGGCAACGATCCTGACACCGGGGGCCTCGCGTCGTCGGACCCGCTGGATGCGTCTCCCGCCCTGGTGGTGCACGTGGGCCGGATCGCCACCCAGAAGCGGCCGGCGCTGTTCTGCGAGATCGCCGCCCGGGTGCGCGCCGAGCAGCCCCAGGTGCGCTTCCGCTGGATCGGCGACGGCGACCGGGACCTGCTGGACCCCGCCGTGGAGACCACCGGATGGCTGCCTGCGGAGCAGGTGCGCGAGCAGCTCGCCGAGGCCGACCTGGTGCTGTTCACCTCCGCCGGGGAAGGCCTGCCGATGGCGCTGCTCGAAGCCCAGGCCCTCGCCCGGCCCGTCGTGGCCAGCGAGGTCACCGGCGTCACCGAGGTCATCGACCACCACCGCACCGGTCTGCTGGGTCGCACCGCCGAGGAGCTGGCCCACTGCACCCTCACGCTCCTGCGGGATCCGCAGGCCCGTGAGCGCCTTGGGCGCCATGCCGCCGAACAGGTGCGGCAGAAGTTCGATGCGCGCCATCTGGCCTCGGACTGCCTGACCGCCTACCGCACCCTGATGAAGGACACCCCGTGATGACCACCGAACGGATGCTCACCAGCCTGCGTCGCCGCTGGCCCCTGGTCGTGCTGTGCACGGCCCTGGGGGCGGTGGTGGCCCTGGCCGCGCTCGTGCTGCTGCCCCCCACCTACGAGGCCCGCACCCAGGTGCTCGTCGAGGTGGCCGACCCCACCGGCACCTCCCGCACGGAGAACGTCAGCTACGTGCAGCAGTCCATGCCCACACTGCTGCAGCTGGCCCATTCCTCCACCATCGCTGAGGACATCGCCGCCCGCACCGGCGGCACCACCACTCCGGCGGAGCTGCGCGACCGCCTCACCTACACCGTTCCCGAGGACACCACCGTCATCGAGATCGTCGCCACCAGCTCCTCCCCGCAGGACGCCACCATGCTCGCGCAGACCGCCGCCCGGACGATGGTCGAGACGGTCCCCGCGCAGGCCGGGGCGATGGCCGGCCTCTCGGCCGACATCCTGCAGCCCGCCGCGGCAGCGACCTCCCCCGTCTGGCCCGACCCGAAGGCGTTCCTGCCGGCCGGGCTGATCGGCGGACTGCTGGTGGGGGTGCTGGCGGCGCTGCTGGCCTCCCTGCGCGACCGCCATGCGCGCGATCTCGACGAGATCGAGGAGGCCGCCGACGGCCCCGTGGTCGGGGTGCTCTCCCCGATGGTGCCCTCGCGCCTGGCCGGGCCTGTGCACTCCCGGGCCGTCGCCACCACAATGCCGCGCATCTTCTCCGCCCTGGGCCTGGGCGACCATCGCTCCGCCCGGCAGGTGCTCGCCGTCAGCGCCGCTCACTGCGGTGTGGACGCCGGGTACGTCGCCGCCGGACTGGTGCGCACCGCCCAGGCCAGCGGGGTGCGGGCCGCACTGGTGCTCAACGACACCACCCTCACCCGGGCCCGCGCCAGCTCCCTGGTGGCCGGGGGGCTCGAGGACCTCACGGTCACCGGGCCGCGCAGGCTGCCCGGCGCGATCCTCACCTCCGCCATGCTCCGGGAGACCATGGCCCGGGTGCCCGACGGCACCGAACTGGTGGTCGTGCTGTGCGGCGTGGTCGACGAGGACCCCGACGTGCGCGCCGCCCTCGAGCACGCCGCGCGGGTGCTGCTGGTCGCCGACCTCGCCCCGCCCATCGATCGTCTGCGCGCCGCTGTGCACTGCGCGACAGCCGCGCACGCCCACATCGACGGTGTGGTGCTGTGCGACACCCAGACCCCCGACCAGGCCGAGGTGCCACTGCCCTCCGCCACACGAGAGAGAAGCACCCTATGAGCGCCCGACCCTGGCCCCCCGCCCTGCAGCGCGCAGGCATCCAACGCAACTCCCCGCTGGTCAGACTGATAGTTCTGGGAGCGGCTGATACGGTCGCCTGGCTGCTGGCGTGGCTGGTGTCCACCGGCGTGGTCTCCACGTTGGCCTCCACCGAGCTGATGATCGAACTGGTGGGACTGACCGTGCTGGCGCAGCTCGCCGTCGGCGCCTCCCTGTCGCTGTACCGCAACACCCACCGCATCGGCTCCGCAGGCGAGCTGCGGATGGTCGCCGTGTGCGGGACAGTGGTGGCCGGGATCGTGGGGCTGACCATCCTGCTGCTGGGCAGCCCCGTGCCGCTGGCCCTCGCGGTGCTGTGCCCCGTGTTCGCCGTGGTGCTGATGGTCGCCTCCCGGCAGGTCCTGCGACTGTCCCTGGACCTGTCCCGCCGGCCCACCTCCGGCACCCGCGTGGTGGTCGTGGGCGCCGGACAGCTGGGCTCCCAGTTGATCCACGAGATGCTCGACGACCCGCACAGCGGCTACCTGCCGGTGGCGCTGCTGGACGACGACCGCGCCAAGCGCAACCTGCAGCTGCACGGGGTGCGGGTGCAGGGTCCCTCCAGCCGGGTGCGGGAGGTCGCCGACCAGTTCCGCGCCGAGGGCGTGGTGGTCGCCGTGGGCAGGGCCGACTCCTCCCTGTTCCGTTCGCTGACCAGCCAGGTGGAGGGCTCCCATGTGTGGATCCGGGTGGTCCCCTCCCTGGCCGAGCAGCTGTCGGCACCGGTGGAGATCTCCCAGCTGCGCGACCTCAACGTCGAGGACCTCATCGGCCGCCAGGTCACCGAGGTGGATCTCGAGGGCATCCGCTCCGCGTTCCAGGACCGACGGGTCCTGGTCACCGGCGCCGGCGGCTCGATCGGATCGGAGCTGTGCCGCCAGCTGCACCGCCTGGACCCCGCCTCCCTGGTGATGCTGGACCGCGACGAATCCGCCCTGCACTCCCTCAGCATGTCGATCCACGGGCGCGCCCTGCTGGACGATCCCGCGTACGTGCTGGCCGACATCCGCGATGCCGACGCCCTGCGCCGCATCTTCGCCGAGCACCAGCCCGAGATCGTGTTCCACGCGGCCGCCCTCAAGCATCTGCCGATGCTGGAGCGCTTCCCCGAGGAGGGCTGGAAGACGAACGTGCACGGCACCTGGAATGTGCTGCAGGCGTGCCGGGACGCTGGCGTCGCCCAGATGGTGAACATCTCCACCGACAAGGCCGCCGCCCCCACCAGTGAGCTGGGCCGCTCCAAGCTGGTGGCCGAGGGGCTCACCGCCGGCATGGCCGCCGCGACCGGCGACACGTACGTCTCGGTGCGGTTCGGCAACGTGTTCGGCTCGCGCGGCTCGGTGCTGGTCTCCTTCGCTGAGCAGATCCGCCGCGGCGGCCCGCTGACCATCACCCACCCCGATGTGACCCGCTACTTCATGACCATCCCCGAGGCCTGCCAGCTGGTGCTGCAGGCCAGCGTGGCCGGGCAGGGCGGGGAGACGCTGGTGCTGGACATGGGCCGGCCGGTGCGGATCCTCGACATCGCCCGCGGGATGATGGCGCTGGCGGGGAAGAACTGCCCGATCGCGTACACCGGGCTGCGCCCCGGTGAGAAGATCGACGAGGACCTGATGTCCCCCGACGAGAAGGACTCGGTGCGCGTCCACGACCGGATCTGGTGCGTGCGCTCGGTGCGGGTGGACTCCTCCCGGCTGCCCGCCCCCACCAGCACCGGTCGGCAGGTCACCGACTTCTACGAGCAGGTGGCCCACTCCGCGACCGGCCAGGACCGGACCGTCGGTCTGGACCGTGCCGCCGGTCAGGACCGGGCCGCCGTCCGGGACGGACAGCCCGCCGAGGCGCCTGCGAGCACCGATGTGGGTCCCCTGATCGGCTCGGCCCTCCAGGCCCGGGCCGACGGGCCCGAGGCGGTCATGCCCGGCGCCGCGACCGGCAGGACGGTGCACCGATGACCCCCCGCATCGCCCTGTCCCTGCCCGTGACCGGCGAGGCGGAGGAGGAGGCCGTGCTGGAGGCTCTGCGCTCGGGATGGATCACCTCCGCCGGTCCCCAGCTGGAGCGGTTCGAGCAGCAGCTCGCAGAGCAGACCGACCGCGACAGCGCGGTGGCCGTCAGCTCCGGCACCGCCGCGCTGCACCTCGCGCTGCTGGCCGTGGGCGTAGGGCCCGGGGACGTGGTGCCCTGCTCCACGCTCACCTTCGCCGCCACCGCCAACGCGATCTGCTACACCGGTGCCACCCCGCTGTTCATCGACAGCGACGAGACCGGTTCGATCGACGTGGACCTGCTCCGGCAGATCCTGGAGGAATGCGACGCCGACGACAAGCATGTGGGTGCGGTGGTGCCGGTGGACCTGTTCGGAAAGATCGCCGACCATGCCGCAATCGAGCGCCTGACGAAGCCGCGCGGCATCCCGCTGGTGGTCGACGCCGCCGAATCCCTGGGCTCGGTGCGCGCCGGGCGGCCCGCCGGCTCCGAGGGCACCCTGGCGATCCTGTCGTTCAACGGCAACAAGATCATCACGGCCTCCGCTGGTGGGGCCGTGGTGTGCGACGACGCGGCGCTCGCGGGGCGGGTGCGGCACCTGGCCACCCAGGCCCGCCAGCCCGTCGTGCACTACGAGCACGAGGACATCGGCTACAACTACCGGCTGTCCAACCTGCTGGCCGCCGTCGGCAGCGCCCAGCTGGATCGCCTGCCTGACTTCCTGGCCCGCCGCCGCGCCCACCGCGAGGGGTATCGGCGCGCGGTGGCGCCCCTGCCGGGGGTGGAGATCCTCGGCGGGGACGACAGCGGGGACAACTGCTGGCTCACCGCGATCATCATCGACCCCAGCGCCGCCGGTTTCACCGCCCACGACGCCCTCACCGCGCTCGCCGATGCCGGGATCGAGTCCCGACCGGTGTGGAAGCCGATGCATCGGCAGCCCGTGTTCGCCGACCCTCTGCTCTACCCGCGCCTGCTCACCGGGGTCGCCGACCACATGTTCCACCACGGTCTGGTGCTGCCCAGCGGCCCGGCCATGACCGACGATCAACGGGATGAGGTGGGCCGGTGCCTGACCGCCCTGAGTCGCGCGGGACTGGATCGCGCACGGCTCGACAGCACGTCGACCGCTACCACCCCCGGCATGAGGAAGGCTTCATGAACGCACGACCGGTTCTGGTCATCGCCCCGCACCCTGACGACGAGGTGCTGGGCTGCGGCGGCACGATCGCACGGCTCACCGATCAGGGCGTCCCGGTCACCGTGCTGGTGGTCAGCGCCGACCTTCCGCCCCTGTACCCGGCAGACGTGCGCGGTCGGGTGCACCAGGAGGCACTCGCCGCCCATGCCGTGCTGGGGGTGACGGACTCGGAGTTCCTGGACTTCCCGTCGGTGGAGCTGTCGCGGATGTCGGTCGCCGAGCTCACCGGCGGCGTCCAGCGGGTGGTGGACCGCCTGGAGCCGGCCACCGTGCTCATCCCCTTCCCGGACCGGCACGTGGACCACCGGGCGGTGTTCGACGCCGGCATGGTGGCCACCAGGCCGGTGGGTGCAGGCACCGGGATCGCGATGGTCGCGATGTACGAGACGATCTCGGAGACCTTCTGGAACGCCCCCGGGGCGGAGCCCACCTTCAGCCCCAACTGGGTCGTGGACATCACCGAGACCGTGGGCGCCAAGACCGCCGCCTTCGCCGAGTACGACTCCCAGGTGCAGGAGTACCCCTCCGCGCGCACCACGCAGGCCCTGGAGGCACTGGCCCTGTTCCGCGGCAGTCAAGCCGGGATGGAGTACGGGGAGGCGTTCCAGATCGTGCGGATGCTCACCGGGGAACAGCTGCCGTGGCAGGCATGACCGGGAAGCCGCAGGCCCGCCCCGGGGAACGCCGGGCCGGCACGGACGCCGTGGTGGTGGCGCTGGGCTATCTCAGCTCCTTCGCGTACCCGCTGGTGGCACTGCCCTTCCTGGCGCGCGCGCTGGGCGCCCCGGTGCTGGGGACCCTGATGGTGGTGCTCGCGGTGCTGCAGCTGATCGTGTACGTCACCGACTACGGCTTCTCCCAGAGCGCCCTGCGCCGCGTGGTCACCCGCAACAGCGATGCCGAGCTGGGGCAGATCATCGGCTCCACCCTCACGGCGAAGCTGCTGCTGCTGGCCGGTTGCGCGGTGGTGCTGCTGGCAGCGGTGGCGGCGGTGCCGGGGATGCGGTCCCACTGGGTGCTGTACCTGCTGGGCCTGGCACTGGTGGCCGCCGGGACCCTCTTCCCTGACTGGCTGCTGCAGGGTCTGGGCCGCTTCACCGCCTTCTCGGCCCTGCTGGCCTGCGGGCGCCTGGTGGCACTGGCGGGCCTGCTGGCCACGGTGCGCGGCCCGGGGGACGTCGCCTGGGCGCTGGCCTGGCAGGTGGTGCCACCGGGGCTGTCGGCCCTGGGCGCGTGGTTGGTGCTGGCCCGGGCGGGGCAGGCACGCTGGACGGCGCAGACCCGCAGCAGCGTCGGTTTCGCCCTGGCCGACGGCAAGCACCTGTTCGTCGGCAACATCGCCCACATGTCCATGGGGGCGGTGAACACGGTGGTGCTGGGGGCGCTGGCCGGGCCGGTGCAGGCGGCCTACTTCGGTGCCGCCGAGCGGTTCGGCAACGCCGGGCGCGGGGTGATGGGTGGGGTGTCGGTAGCGATGCTGCCGAGAATGACCCGAGCCTTGACGGACCCCTCCGCCGACTCCGTGCGGCGCACCATCTCGATCGGCATCGCCGGCGCGTACGTGCTGGGGGGCGGCTCACTGATCGTGCTGGCCCCCGTGCTGGTTCCCTGGTACCTGGGGCCGGGGTTCGCCGGTGCGGTGCCGCTCGCGCAACTGATCGGACTGGCGCTGTGCGCCGCCGGCGGCAGTGCCGTGCTGAGCCTGCGGGCGGCCGCCGCTCACCGCTTCGCCGCCATCGCCCGCGTGACCACGATCGCCGCGCTCACCCACCTGGCCCTGATCGGGCCCGCGGCCCACCTCTGGGGCGGCACGGGAGCGGCCGCGACCGTGCTGCTCAGCGATCTGCTGCTGTTCGTGCTGTTCGGCATCGACCACCTCCGCCTGCGGCGCCTCGCACCAGGCGCCGACCCGCTCCCCGAGGAGAGACATGACCACGTCACCGCAGCCGAAGCGGCCACCGCTCTCGAGCCCCCGCCCGAACCCGCTCGTCACCGTGATCATGCCGGCCTACGACCCGGGTCCGACGCTGAGGGGCGCGATCGCCTCGGTGCTCGGTCAGTCCCTCTCTGACCTCGAGCTGCTGCTGATCGACGACGGATCCGAGGAGGACATCGCCCCGTACCTGCCGTCGGATCCCCGGCTGCGCGTGATCCGGCATCGCCGCAACCGCGGCTACGCCGCCGCCACCGCCACCGGGATCGCCGCCGCCACCGGACGCTGGGTGACCTTCGTGGACGCCGACGACGCGATCGATCCCTCCTACCTCGAGCAGATGACCAGCACGGCCCGCCGCACCGGTGCGGCCGTGGTGATGGCCCCGCTGATGACCGTCCATCCCGACGGCACCACGGGACAGCTGGCCTGGGACCCCCCTGCCGGGCCGACGGGCAGTGGGCGGGACGCGATCCGTCGGATCCTGCAGGGGCGCCTGATCGCCTCCCAGCACCTGCTGCTGGAGCGCGCACAGCCGCGGCATCCCCGGACGGCCCCGAACACCTTCTCGGACCTGCTGTTCCTGGTCTCGAACCTGGCGCACGTGGATCAGGTGGCGTACGAGCCCCGTGCCCTGTACCGCTATTCGATCCACCCCGGGTCCGTCACCGGCTCGCTGCGCGAGAGCGTGTGGGACCTGGGCCGGCTCCCCGCGCAGCTGGAACCGGAGCTCGAGCACGCCTTCCCCGCCGACGAGGCTGCGACGCTGCTGCGGTGCGCCCAGGTGCTCGCGCTGACGCAGATGCTGCACAAGGCCGCCCTGGAGCCGCGCCCCACTGCTCTGCGCGCCGAGGTGACCCGCTGGTGCCGTCACCGGATCACCCCTGCCGTGCTCACGGCCGCCGTGCGCACGGGTCAGCATCGCTCGGCCGCGGAGCTGCTGCTGGCCCGCATCTCACCTGCCGCGCACCGCCGGGCCTACCGGGCCCACCTGCGGCGCGGCTCCGCGGCCCCGTGACGGGGTCAGGTCGCCCGCATGATCATGGGCCCGGCCGCAGGCGCTTGCCACGCCGGGCCGTGGTGGGCGGGGCTGCGGCGGGCACGGTCGCGGCGGGCGCAGCACTGCTGGCCGTCCCGATGAGGGGCCGTGGCCGTCGGGGCGGGTACCTGGTCCCCGCGCCCGGCGCGAACCCGGATCTGCGGGACTTCGAGCGGGACCTGCGGGCGGTGCGGGAGGGCGGCGGGGGCTGGGTGCGCCTCGCGGTGCGCGCCTACGACGTGGTCGAGGACTGGGACCGGGACGGAGCCATCGCCTTCGACGAGCAGGCACTGGACACCGTGGACCGGGCGCTGGACCTCGCCCGCGCTGCCCACCTGCGCGTGTACCTGGTGACGGCGGACTCGGTCCCGGAGGACGTGCTGCAGTCCTCGGGGCGCACGTTCCTGGCCACGATGACCGAGTACTGGAGGGTGCTGGCCGAGCGGCTCGGTGATCGGGTGGAGGTGTGGCAGGTGTTCAACGAGGCCGACGGGATGCACATCCGCACCGGGCAGAGCCTCGGGCAGATCCCGCCCACCTCGTACCTCAAGGAGCTCGCTGCGGTGCTGACCCGAGCGCGGCGCGCCATCCGCTCGGCTGCGCCGGGGGTGGAGGTGACCACCACCGCGGGCGGCTACCCCGTGGACGATGCGATGGAGCAGCGTTGGGCGCGGTTCTTCGGGGTGGTCGGTCCGCGGCTCGACGTGGTGGGGGTGGACCTGTACCCGCAGACGGACCAGGCGCGGATCGATGCGCTCGGCGAGCGCCTGGAGCGGTTGCACCGGCTGGTGCACAAGCCCGTGGTGGTGGCCGAGCTGGGACTGCAGACCTGCGCCGGATGCTTCAGCGAGGAGGAGCAGGGGGCCGGCCTGTCCTCGGCCCTGACGGCGCTGCGCACCGCACCGGTGCGAGAGGTGCTGCTGTACGAGCTGCGCGACAGCGACCAGGACCAGTTCGGGGTGCTGCACGCGGACTGGAGCCCGAAGTCCGGGGCTGGGCGGATCAGCGAGGCGCTGCGTCGACTCTGAGGATGCTCCCCCGCCACTGCTCCCGCAGCGCCGTCGGCCCCCGCCGTATCGGCCGCCTCCCACACCGGGCGCAGCTCCTTCCGCGGAGCTGCCAGGCGAAGTTGTGCGCCGCGTTGTAGGCGACCATGCAGAAGAACGGATCGCCCCCTTCCCCGCGGAGACTCCCTCCCCCGCGGAGCCCGCCTGCCCAGCAGGGTCCCCCTCTGCCATGAACGCAATCGCCCGGTCCGTGAACTCGACCGTCACGTGACGCTCGCATTCCACCTCGCGACCGTCCTCGTACAGGGGGCTCACGCCGTGCCGGCTGGCGGCCAGACGGCGGAGAGCTTGGTCTGAGAGGCGGAGGGCTCGACGCTCACCAGCCCTCGGTGCGCTCCTTGAGCTCACGGTAGGCCGCCAGCACCTGCGGTGTCGCCTCCGCGCCGACGGTGCGACTGCCGGTGATCTCCCAGTGCGGCGGCTCGTCGGTGCCGGCGAGCGCCCAGGCGGCCTGGCGGGCTGCTCCGAGTGCGACGTACTCGCCGCTCGGGGCGATCTCGACCTCGCGGCCGAACACGGCCGGGGCCAGTTCCTGCACGGCGCGGCTGCGGGCCCCGCCGCCGATCAGCACGATCCGGGCCGCAGCGGTGCCGGTGACGTCCTCCAGGGCCGCGATGCCGTCGGCCAGGGAGCACAGCAGGCCTTCCACGTAGGCGCGCGCCACGTCCTCACGGGTGGTGGAGGCGCTCATTCCCGTGAGGGTGGCCCGTGCGGTGGGGCGGTTGGGGGTGCGCTCCCCGTCGAAGTAGGGCAGCAGGGTCACCCCGCCCGCCCCGGGCTCGGAGGCGAGCGCGAGCCGGGAGAGCTCCTGGTGGTCCACGCCCAGCAGGGCACGGCCGGCCTCGAGGATCCGGGAGGCGTTGATGGTGGTGGTCATCGGAAGGAAGCGTCCGGTGGCGTCGGCGAAGCCGGTGACGGTGCCGGAGGCGTCGTCGGGCCGGACGTCCGTGACCATGGCGCACACACCCGAGGTGCCGATCGAGACGGAGACGTCCCCCGGGCCGAGCGACAGCCCGAGGGCCGCGCCCATGTTGTCGCCGGTGCCGGCTGAGATCGCGGCGCCTCCCGGGGTGCGGGCCATGACCTCCTGCGGTGTCGACGGGAGGCGGGGCAGGTCCAGGGCGTGGCCCAGGGCGCGCTCGGCCAGCTCGGGCACCCAGGTCTCGGTGCGGGTGGAGTAGTAGCCGGTGCCGGAGGCGTCACCGCGGTCGGTGAAGGCGTCCCCTCCCCCGGCCAGGTGACGAGAGACGTAGTCGTGCGGGAGCATCACAGAGCGGGCGCGCGCTGCGCTGTCAGGCTCGTTGTCCCGCACCCACCGCAGTTTGGAGGCGGTGAAGGAGGCCACCATCAGGCTGCCGATCTCACCGACGCACTGCTCGGGCCCGCCCATCTCCTCGATCAGTGCCTGCGCCTGCGGTGCGGAGCGGGTGTCGTTCCACAGCAGGGCATTGCGCACCACGTCGCCGTGCTCGTCCAGCAGCACCATGCCGTGCTGCTGGCCGCCCACGGCGAGGGCCTCGGCCCGCTCCAGGAAGGGACCGGCCGCCTCGTCCACCGCGTCCAGCCAGGCACGAGGATCGACCTCGGTGCCCTCGGGGTGGGCCGCGCGGCGCTCGTCCTGCATCTCGCCCGTCTCGGCGTCGACCAGCAGGGCCTTGGTGGACTGGGTGGAGGAGTCGATACCGAGGACGAGCGTCATGGCGAGTTCCTTTCGGGGATGCGGCTCAGACTGTGAGGAGATCGGAGGGCAGCACGAGGACCTTGCGGTGCTCGGGGCGGGTGGCCATCTCCAGCGCCCGTTCCACCTCGGCCAGGCCGAACCTGGCGGTGACGAGCGAATCGAGGTCCACCGCCCCGGATGCGACCAGGGCGATCGCGGTCGGCCAGGTACTGGCGTAGCGGAACACCCCGGTCAGCACGATCTCGCGGGTCAGGATGGTCGAGACGGGCAGAGTCATCTCGTCGGCCCCCATCCCCACCAGGACCACCCGGCCGCCGGGCCGCACCGTGCGCATCCCGGCCTTCACGGCCGGTTCCGCACCCGAGGCGTCGATGAACGCATCGACCTGCGCGGGTGATGTGCCGCCGGGCGCTGAGCCGTCGGCCGCTGGGGCACCCGGGTCCAGCACCTCGCTGAACCCGGCCGCCTGCGCAGCCTCACGGCGCAGCGGAGCGGGGTCGCTGAGGATCACGCGGCTCGCGCCAAGGGCCCGGGCCGTCTGGGCGATGATCAGTCCGATCGGCCCGGCTCCGGCGATCAGCACACTGCTGCCCACGCCGATCCCGGCCTTGCCGCAGGCCCACACGCCGACGCTGAGCGGCTCGCACAGCGCAGCCGCCTCCCAGCTCATCGACTCCGGGATGGGATGGGCGAAGTCGGCATCGATCACGGCGTACTCGGCGAACGCGCCGTGGATCGGCGGGGTCGCGTAGAACTCCATGTGGGGGCACAGGTTGTAGCGCCCGGTGCGGCAGTACTCGCAGCGACGGCAGGGGTGCTGCGGCTCGATCGACACCCGCTGGCCCACCCGCTCCTGGGCAACGGCGGGCCCGACGGTGACGATCACCCCCGAAGCCTCGTGGCCGAGGATCATCGGCTCCTCGACCACAAAGTCGGCGATGCGCCCCTGGCGGTGGTAGTGCACGTCCGAGCCGCACACCCCGACGGCCGCCACCTGCACGAGCACCTGGTGCTCGCCGATGGGCGGGACCGGGACGTCCTCGATGCGCACGTCGTCCACGCCGTGCAGGACGGCGGCTCGCATCGTGGCCGGGGCACCGGGAGACGTCGTCATCGCTTTCTCCTTCAGTTCAGGCCCGGAAGCCGAGCAGGTGCTGCATGGCCAGCTGGTTCAGACGCACGAAGCCGTAGTTGCGCGCACCGGCCGCGTCCACGTCGAAGTCCTCGTAGGTCGATCGGTCCGCGAGCAGGTCCTCCACGGACTCGCCCTCGCCGAGGGTGGGCTGGGCCAGCTCCTCGATGCCCGAGTACGCCAGCGCCTCCTGCACCTCGGGGGCCTGGCGGAAGGCCACGGCACGCTCCTTCAGCATCAGGTACATCTCCATGTTGGCGTACGCGGAGTCGTACTGCCCCTTCTCGTGCTCGGTGCGGGAGGGCGCTGGATCGAGCGCGCGGCCCGGTCTCACATGGACGCGTAGCGCGAGCGCAGGATCGAGTAGATCCCGTACAGGATCAGGCCCACGCCCACCACGACCAGCAGCACGGTGCCGGCTGGCAGGGCCGCCATCTGCTTGATGGCACCGTCCATGCCGGTGGCCTTCTCCGGATCGGCGCCGATAGCGGCCCAGCCGAACAGCACGCCCACGCCGACCAGCGCCAGGCCTTTGGCCACGTACCCGGCCACCCCGGTGACCACGACGGCCCTGCCCACGTTGCCACCGCCGGTGGCCTGCAGGTCCTCCTCGAACTTGCGGGTGACGCCCTTGACGATGTGGTAGACGCCGATGCCGATCACCGCCAGCCCCGCCACGGCGATCAGCACGCGCCCCACGGGGTTGCCCAGGAACATGCCGGTGACCTCGGAGGTCTTCTCCCCTGAGTCACTGCTGTTGCCGGTGCCGAAGCGCAGTGCGGTCACGCCCAGGGCGGCGTAGACCACGGCCTTGCCCACGGATTTCACGGCGTGCTTGACCAGGCCCTTGGTGTCAGTCTCGCGCTTGGAGCCGAACCACGCCTCCGCCACGAACCACAGCATCAGGGCCAGCATTGCGATGCCGCCCACCCACAGCAGGACCATGCCACCGGGGGCCTCGGCCAGAATGCTCAGCGCGCCGGACTGGTCGGCGCTCTCGGAGTCCGATCCGAAGCCCACCTGCAGGGCGATCCAGCCGATCAGCAGGTGCACCACCCCGCTCATGATGACGCCGGCACGGGCGGCCTTCTCCATCCACGGGTGGTCGGCCACCTGCTCGGCCTTGTCCTCGACGTCCTTCGCTGCCCCGCGGGCGCCACCACTCGTCGCCGTAGTCGAAGGATAGGTGGCAAACGGACATCGCGGGACCGATCGGGGCAGACCGGGGAGGGCCGTCCCGAGATGTTCACCGGCGCGTCATCCGCGGTCGGTACTCTCCCCGTCGGACCCTGGCAGTGACCTCGGCACCAGGGCAGGACGGAGCGCGCATGGATCTGGCCGATCTCGCGATCCGCGTCATGGAGTTCCTGGGTGGGCCGGGCATCGCCCTGGTGATCGCCGCCGAGGCGCTGTTCCCTCCGGTGCCCGGGGAGATCCTGCTCCCCTTCGCCGGGGTGAGCGCGGCCGCGAACGACCAGCACGTGCTGGTGCCGATCTTCTGGACCACGCTGGGATCCGTGGTCGGCGGCCTCGGGGTGTACGCGGTGGGCCGGGCGCTGGGCCTGGATCGCACCCGTGCCCTGGTGCGGCGCCTGCCGCTGCTGGAGGAGAAGGACGTGGACATGGCCGTGCGGTTCTTCGACCGCCACGGCTTCCCGGCGGTGGCGATCGCTCGGTTCGTGCCGATGGTGCGCACCTTCATCTCGATCCCGGCGGGCATCGAGCGGATGCCGGTGCGCCTGTTCGCCGCCGCCACGGGCCTGGGCTCGGCGATCTGGAACGCGGCTTTCGTGGTGGCCGGGTACTTCTTCGGGGTGGCCGGCGGGGAGGCGCTGGAGGGCTTCGTGCGGATCTACTCGGTGATCGTGGCGGGTTTCGGGCTCATCGCGGGGATCGGCTTCGTGATGCAGCGGATGCGAGCCCGGCGCCGCGACGACACCGCCGGCAGCCCCCGTGAAAGCCCTGACGACCCCGGGGACGTGGGCTCTACGCTGGAGCGATGAGCACCGACAGCGAGCAGACGGGCCAGGCCGGACCGGCCGCGGACGTCGGCCGCTGGTTCTCCACCGCCACCGCCCCGGCCCGCATCGACGCTCCCCGGTCTGCTACTGCCAGCGCTCCCCCGTCGGCCCCGGTCAGCGCTTCGTCGGCCCTGGCCCCCTCCTCTCGCCCCTTGATGCGCATGCCCGCCTGGGGCCCCGTCGAGGGTGCGAGCTATGGGCTGGCGAGCGCCCCCGAGCTGGTGGAGGAGGCATGGGATCTGCTCACCGGGGAGCCGACGGCCGTGCTGACCGGGGCGGGGATGTCCACCGGGTCGGGACTGCCGGACTACCGCGGGCGCGATGCTGTGCCCCGGGCACCGATGACGTTCCAGGAGTTCATGGGGTCGGACCTCGCCAGGCGGCGCTACTGGGCGCGCTCCACGGTGGGCTGGACGCAGTTCCTGCGGGCGCGTCCCAACCGGGGGCACGTGCTGCTGGCGGAGCTCGGTGCATCGACCCTGCCGGTCACCGCGGTGATCACCCAGAACGTGGACGCCCTGCACCAGCAGGCGGGCTCGGAGCCGGTGATCGACCTGCATGGACGGCTGGACCGGGTGCGCTGCCAGAGCTGCGACACCCTCACCCGGCGCGAGTCGCTGCACCATCGGATGCTGGCGATGAATCCCGAGCTCGCCGCCCGCCTGCCCGAGCTCGCGGCCGATGCGGCGCAGGCGCCCGACGGCGATGCGGAGGTGGATCGCACCTCGGACTTCCGCTACCCGGCCTGCGGGCTCTGCGGCGGGATCCTCAAGCCCGACGTGGTGTTCTTCGGGGAGTCGGCCCGTCGGGAGGTGGTGGCCGCGGCGTACGGCGCGCTCCAGGAGGCGTCCCGTCTGCTGGTGCTGGGGTCGAGCCTCACCGTGCAGTCGGGGCTGCGGTTCGTGCGGGCAGCGGTGAGGGCAGGCACCCCGGTGGTGATCGTCAACGACGGTCCCACGCGCGGTGACGATCAGGCCACGCTGCGCATCCACGGGCGCATCGAGGACGTGTTGAAGACGTGGAATGGATCATGACACGGGCGAGGAGATCGCACTGGCCGGTGGGAGCATGGGGCTGGTGTCGCGTCGGGGTGCGACGGTGCTGCGTACCGGCGGTCCGTGGTCCCCGGCGGTGCACCGCCTCATGGAGCACTGCCGTGCAGCCGGGGTCACCGAGGTCCCCCGCCCGCTCGGGTTCGATGAGGCCGGACGCGAGATCGTGGAGTTCCTGCCAGGCACCGTGCCCGCGTATCCGATGCCGGGATGAGTGTGGGAGCGCCCGGCCCTGGCCGGAGGTGGCGTGCCACAGTGACTTCGCGCCGTACGACCGCCTGCGGATCCTGGCGGGCTTCTCCCGGCACCAGTCGGTCGAGCAGCAGAACCCGGAGCTGTACGGCCATGCGGAGCTGTACGACCGGGACGTCGCCTACGTCCGTGGACTGCTGGACTCCACCGGCGTGGGGGATTCCTGAGTCCTGCTTGATCCACATCGACGCCCCGAGGTTCCTCCACAATGGTCGGTTATCCACATTCTTGACGCCTTCTTGTGAAAGCATTGCCGGCGCCCCGAAGCTCCCCTATCCTGGTTTCGTACACGCATTCGATATGAGGGTGGAGGAGATGATGATGAGCACCGCACTTGCCGCCTCCCCCTGCTCCCCCACGCTCGACGCACTCACGGACGTGCGAGCCCAGTTGAGCGATCTGACCAGCAGCATCGCCTCCGTGCGCCCCGGTACCACCCCGGCGCTGCACTCCGTCGCCGCGTCCGTCACCCCCGCGACCTCCCACCGGGTGCAGGCCCCATCAGCGCCCGATGCCGTCGCACTGGTCGAGGCCATCAGTGCCATCGAGGGCTTGAAGAACATTCTCGATGCCCTTCAATCCGGCTACGAGATCGCTCTGCGGAATGAGCGGATCAAGACCCAGAGGGCAGCCGGTCTTCCCGCATCGAAGCTCGGCTCCGGCACCGGTGACGAGATCGCTCTCGCACGCGGCATCTCACCGTCGCGGGCGGGCAATCAGCTCGCGCTGCGTCGCGTGATCGTCGAGACCCTGCCTCGCATCTGGGAGCGGATGGCCGAAGGAGCCGTCTCCGGGTGGGCCGCGGAAGAGGTCGCCCGCGCCGTGATCCTCCTGGACGACGAGGACCGCAAGCAGATCGACGCGGAGCTCGCCCCGACTCTCCACCAGGTGTCCCCTCGCACCGCCGGTCGGAGGGCCCGGGCGCGGGCCGACGCCCTGGACCAGGAGGCCGCCGTTGCCCGACTCCAGCGCAACGCCGACCAGCGTCACGTGAGTCAGCGCCCGGCCGCGGAGGGGATGATGCGCTTGTCGGCCCTGCTGCCCCTGCACGAGGGCGTCGCCGCGTACGCCTCCCTCAGTGCCGCCGCCGATGCCGCCCGCGCAGAGGGCGACGGACGCTCTCGCGGTCAGGTCATGGCCGACGCCCTCACCACCCGCGTCACCGGTCAGGAACACGCCATCGCCCCGGTCGAGATCCAGCTGCTGATGACCGACCGCACCCTGCTGGCCGGTGCGAACGACACCGCCCAGCTGGAGGGGCACCCCATTCCCGGCCCCGTCGCGCGCCACCTCGCCCTCACCGGCCGGCTCTTCCCGGAGCCGAAGGCGGCAGAGGACGCAACCCCGCCCGGAGCTGCCCTCACCCCGTCCTCGACACTCGTATCCACCGCGACGCCTCCGTCCGATTCCGGGCCAGGGTCTGTGCCCAGTCCCGCACCAGTACCAGCACCAGCGCCCGATTCAGAACCACCACCGACCGAGGTGCGACGCTGGATCCGCCGGCTCTACGCCGACCCGGTGACGGGGGAACTGACATCCATGGATGCCAGGAAGCGGCTGTTCACGGGGCACATGCGGCGCTTCGTACTGGCCCGGGAACGGCAGTGCCGCACGCCGGGGTGCGAGGCCGCCTCCCGCCACGTCCACCACATCGAGGGGCACGCCCGCGGTGGCAGAACCACGCCCGAGAACGGCGCCGGCCTGTGCGAGCGTTTCAACTACGTGGTGGAACTGCCCGGCTGGTCGACGTCCCGGGATGCCGCAAGCGGGGATCTGGTCATCACGACGCCCACGGGTCATAGCCACCGCTCACCGATCCCGAACCAATGGGAGGCAGTCGGCATCCACGGGCAGGCAATCACCCCCAGTGATCAGCCACCAGGACCGACAAGCGACCCTCCCCCGAGACCACCTGGTGATCCAGTCCCGACCCCATCGCGGTTCATCCGAAGGGAATGACGCATGCAGAGTCTGATTATCAGATACTCTGGGCTCATGCGAACCATCAGCGCCACGGAAGCGTCTCGGCGATTCTCGGACCTGCTCGACTCCATCGAAGCAGGCGAGTCCGTGGTGGTCACCCGGGGGAACCGGCCCATCGCCGAGATGCGCCCGGCCGTGTGCCGTACCGGCAGGGACCTCCGGGATGCACTTGCGGCGCTGCCACCCCCGGACGAGTACCTCAGGGCCGATATCGCCGAAGCCCTCGACTTCGTAGCCGAAAGCACGGGGACACCGTGGGACGACAACTGATCATCGATACCAACGTTCTCATCGACTACGAGCACGGTGTGCTGGACCAGAGGGCGCTCGACGATGACGAGCTGGCGATCGCCGCCGTCACGGTTGCCGAGTACCGGACCGGGATCGAGCTGGCGCGTACCGCCGCGCACGCCGCAGCCCGCGCACGCGCTCTGGCCACGATCATCGACATGGTCGACGTACTCGAGTACACCCAGGCTACTGCTGCCCACCATGGTCGACTCATCGCCCACGCACGGCGCTCGGGAAGGCCTCGCGGAGCGCACGACCTGATCATCGCCGCCCATGCCGCACAAACCGGTCGCATCCTGCTCAGCAGAGACGCGCAGGCACGCTTCGGTGATCTTCCCGGCGTGGTCGCCGCAAACCCCTGAACCGCGATCAGAGGGCCGCGTTGACCTGGTCCACGAGCTGCTGCTGGATCATCGCGCGGTCCAGGCCGCCCAGGCCCGAGAGCCGGTTCAGCGGCATCTGCTCGATCATCTTCTGCATCTCCTCGTCCTGCGAGATAGGCATCTGCGCGAACAGCGGGGCCAGCACGGCCTGCGCGGCAGGCAGCGCCATCACCTCCCCGACCGTCCAGGTGGTGTCCACCACGGGGGTCGGCTCGTCCCCGGTCACACGGACAGGCCGGGAGATCGCCCCGGATCGCACCGAGGGCGCAGGTCAGACGGGTGGGGTTCACGTGGGAGGAGCCGGCGCCCTGGTAGCGGGGGGTCTGGGCGAAGTCGCCGATCACGGCGATCACGGAATCGGCAGTCCCGGGGGGAGCGTCCTGCGCGCCGTCGACCGAGTCCGCAAGCGCTCCCTCGGCCCCTTCCGCGAGCGGCAGGATCCCGTCGTTCTCCAGCAGCACGATCGAACGTCGGGCCGCTTCGAGGGCCACCTGGTGGTGGGCCTCGACGTCGATCTCCGTCTCCTCCTCTGCCAGGTGCTCGAGGCTGCGGCGGATCAGCTGCTCGACCAGGCCCGCGGCCCGGTCCACGTGCGCCTGGTCCGCTCCACCGAGAGACCCGCTTTCGCATGGGGTGGCGACCGCGTGCACAATGTGGCGACACCCTCGAACGGAAGGACCTCCGATGGCGGAGCTCAAGAAGTCCCTCGGCCTCACCTCGCTGATCGCGCTCGGCGTGGCCGGGGTGGTCGGCTCGAGCTGGATCTACACCTCCTCGACCTTCTTCGCGGATCTCGGCGCGGGCGGCATGATCCTGGGGCTACTGGCCGGCGCGGCCCTCGCGGCCTGCGTGGCGCTGGCCTACGGGGAGCTCACCTCCGCCATCCCCCGTGCCGGCGGTGAGGTGGTGTGGGGCTACGCCGCCCTGGGGCGCTCTGCCGGGTTCGCCACCGGATGGTTCCACATCGGCGCCTACATCGCCTCGCTCTCCTTCTACGTGACCGCGCTGGGCACGCTGCTGGCCAAGTACGTGCCCGCCATGGGGTCGATCCCGCTGTACGAGGTGGCCGGGGAGGCGGTGACGCTGCCCGTGCTGGCGGTGGGCATCGCCCTGGCGCTGGCGGTGTTCGCGCTGAACTGGTTCGGGGTGTCGCTGGGGGCGCAGATCCAGGTGGCGCTGTTCACGGTGATGCTGCTGATCGGTGCTGCCCTGGTGATCGCCGCCCTGGTGACGGGCTCGCCCTCGAACCTGTGGCCGATGTGGACCCCGGAGCAGCCCCCCGTCGCCTCCACCCTGCGCATGGTGGTCCCCGGTATCACCTACGTGGTGGGCTTCTCCCTGGTGGCGGTGCTGGCCGAGGAGTCCAGCCTGAAGCCCCACCAGGTGGGCCGGGCCGTGGTGCTCACCGTCGCCGTGGCTGCCGCGTTCTACTCGGCGGTGCTGCTGGCCACCGCCTACGTGGTGCCATGGGAGGACGTGGCCGGCATGGAGCTGGGCACCATTGACGCCTTCACCGCCGCCGGGATGCCGATCCTTGGCTTCGCCGCGTTCATGATCGCGGTGCTGGGCCTGATCACCAGCTTCATCGGTCTGTTCGTGGCTTCCAGCCGCGTGGTGCTGGCCCTGGCCCGGGCGCGACTGCTGCCCGCGGGCCTCGCCCACATCGACGAGCGCTCCGGGGTGCCCCGCCGGGCGCTGCTGTTCGTGCTGGCCGCGACGCTGGGCCTGGGTTGGCTGGGCCCGGGCGCCATCGTGTGGTTCCTCGACGCCGGTGGCGTGTTCTTGGGCATCGTGTGGCTGCTGGTGGTGATCGCCAAGTACCGAATGCCGCGCCGCTACCCCGGCCTCGAGTACGGCTACAGGGCCCGGCCCGCGTTCCTGCCGGCCCTGGGCGCGATCGGCGCGGTGCTGGTGATCGCCTTCGCCCTGATCCCGCAGACGGGCATGTCCCTGATCTGGCCCGAGGAGTACATCCTGCTGGCCGCCTGGGCGGTGCTGGGCGCGTTCCTGTTCCTGATCACCCCGGCACCGAAGGACCGCGAGGGCGCGTTCCGGGAGATGCTGGGACCGCACGCGGAGACGCTCGCGGCGGCCGGGCGGAAGCAGGGCCGCTGGTCGGTGTAGTCCCGCCCGTGGACTCGCGGCCAGTACTACCGCGGCAGGCTCCGCGCCCGTCTCAGACCTTTAAGGCCACCAGGCCCACCGCCAGTTCCCGCAGCGCCTCGGCATCGAGCACCCGGGCCCGCACCTGCGCGTCTGCTCCCTCGATCAGCAGCAGCTCGGTGGCCGTGGCTGTGAGGCTCCTTTGCTCGACGCCGCCGCCTCCGGCACGCACCACGGTGACCACGCTCATCGCCAGGGTGCCGGCCAATCGGCCGGCGAGGTCCTGCGCGGCCGACGTGGAAGCGAGCGGGTCGGCACCGCCGTCGGAGCCTGCGAGGACGGCCAGGCCCTCGCTTCGGCCCGCGGCCGAACCTGCGACGCCGGCCGGGTCGACCAGGGCGGCGATCCGCTCCGGAGCCTGCTCGGGGCGCAACGGTGTGAAGTGGTGGATCCCGGAGGCGGTGACCTCCTCCTCGAGCACTCCGCTGGGATGGGTGTAGTAGTACAGACGGTTCACCTGCGGCCCGCTGGGGGTGTTCATGGTGCGCTCCACCGAGGTGACCACGTTCGCGGCGCGGCGCAGCACCAGGCAGCCGTCCAGCACCGGCACGGCCTGCCAGCGACTCCCTGTTCCGTCCCCGTCAGTGCCGATGGGATCAGCAACGATCCGCACCAACCCTGAGGCCACCAGGGAGCGCAGCCCCACACCGGCCGCGAACGCACGGCGGCCCGTGACGGTGTCGCCCTCGATGTCCTCGATGTCCTCGGTGTTCTCGGCGAGCCACGGCAGGGCGGTGAGCTGGTCGGCGCGGTCGCCGTCCGTGCCCGCCAGCTGCTCATCGGTCAGGGACAGCACCGGTGCGGGCGTGGAGCCATCGGCCTGCTGGAGCACCTGCGCCGCGCTGTCCAGGCTGCCGGCGGTGTAGGCCGGGGCGGCGTCCGTGCGGTGCGTGGTGTGCTGGGCGTCCATCGTGCGAGCGTATCGGGCACTGTCATCCTCCAGCAGCGTCATCGCGTGATCGGAGCGGAACGACAGCTCGACCAGACCAGAATCCCCGAACACCCCCGGGAAGGTCTCCGGCCCGGGCAGCGACAGCCGGCCCAGCATGTGCTTGATGGTGATCTCGGCGATGGAGATCGAGGAGAAGCACACGCGATCCTCCCGCGACAGCAGAGGGCAGACGGCACGAACCGAGCCGGGGGTCGTCCCCGACCAGCCACAGCAGGCGTGGGTGTCGAGCAGGATCATGCCGGTCCGTAGAACACCTCGGCGATCTCCTCGTCTGCAGTCCATCGATGTCCCGCACTGTGGATCCGACGGCGCGACAGCGGACAATGGTGGCAACGACCGCCGAGCGCCATGGGAGGAGCCGACGTGGACCGCCGCCTCGCCGCACAGCAGGACCGCACCTCACCCGCGTCCCTCACCGCGTCCCCTGTCGCCCGCGCATCGATCGACCTCAACGCCGACCTCGGGGAAGCCCTGGGGGTGTGGCCGATGGGGGACGACGAGGCGATGCTCGAGGTGGTGACCACGGCAAACATCGCCTGCGGGGCGCATGCCGGGGATCCCACCACGATGCGTCGGGCCTGCGCGGGCGCGAATCGGCACGGGGTGGCGGTCACAGCGCACGTGGCGTATCCGGACCTGCTCGGGTTCGGGCGACGCTTCCTGGACATCTCCCCCACCGAGCTCACCGACCAGGTGATCGCCCAGGTGGGGGCGCTGCAGGCGATCGCCGCCGTGGAGGGCGCGCAGGTGCGGGGCATCAAGCCGCACGGCGCGCTGTACAACGCAGTGGTCCACCACGCGGCCCAGGCCGGTGCCGTGGTGACCGCGATCCGCGAGCTGGCCGCCGGTCCCGCGCCCGGCGGTGCGGCAGGCCCGGGACCGACGCCGCTCCCCCTGGTGGCCGCGCCCGGGTCGCTCGTCGGCCGCCTCGCATCCGAGGCCGGGATCCCGGTGCTCGCCGAAGCATTCGCCGACCGGGCCTACGCGCCCGACGGCACCCTGGTGCCCCGTTCGCGCCCCGGCTCCGTGCTCACCGATCCGCAGGCCGTGACCGCGCAGGCCGTCTCGATCGCGATCGACCAGCGGGTGCGGGCCCTGGACGGCACCTGGATCGAGCTCGAGGCCCGCACCCTGTGCCTGCACGGCGACACGCCGAGCGCGGTGGCCCTGGCGCGGAGTGTGCGGACCGCGCTGCGGGAGGCGGGCGTCGGGCTCGAGGCGGCCTTGTGACCATCGATGCCGAGCATCCCGGGGCCGACGAGGACCGCGCCCTCGCTCCGCCTCCGCTGACGGTGCGGCCGATCGGCGAGCGCGCCGTCCTGGCCGAGTACGCCGACACCGCGACGGTGCTGCAGGTCGCCTCGGCGCTGCGCGACCTCGCCCCTGCTGCCCTGCTGGAGGTGGTGCCGGCCGAACGGACCCTGCTGCTCAGCGGGACCGCACTGTCCACTCCCGGGGAGCTCTCGGCGCTGCTGGTGGACCTGCCCGTGGGGGCACCGGGCCACACCGGTGCGGGTGAGGTGGTGATCCCCGTGGTCTACGACGGGCAGGACCTCGACTCCACTGCGGCAGTGCTGGGGATCTCCCGGGAAAGACTCGTCCAGACCCATTGCTCCACCACGTGGACCGCCGCCTTCGGCGGCTTCGCACCCGGGTTCGCCTACCTGCTGCCCGAGACGGCGGGCGGGGGATCGCCCGGCGACGCTGCAGCCGGGCCCGACCTCGACCGCTGGAGGTGGCAGGTGCCCCGGCGCGAGGAGCCGCGCGCCTCGGTGCCTGCGGGGTCGGTGGCCCTGGCCGCCGGCTACAGCGGCATCTACCCGCGGCCCTCCCCCGGAGGCTGGCAGCTCATCGGCCGCACCGACGCCGTGCTGTTCGACGCCGCCCGACAGCAGCCGGCCCTGCTCACCCCCGGCACCCGGGGGCGCTTCGAGTCCCGTCGCGGTGCGGCGCTGCTGCACACGGCGGGCCGCCTGGCCACGGCCCCGACGGAGGCGGCCAGGAGGGCCTCGGCGGTGACCGCTGCTCTGGCCAGGCGCACCTCCGGCGGATCGGTGCGCGTGCCGCGCCTGCACCCAGCCCGACCGGTGCTCGTGGTCGAATCGCCGGGGCCGCGCCTGCTGGTGGAGGACGGAGGCCGGCCCGGGCATGCCGGGATCGGGGTGAGCCGCTCGGGTGCGTTCGACCGCGGTGCCCTGGCCCGAGCGAACCGGGCCGTCGGGAACCCCCCGTTCGTGCCTGCCCTCGAAGCGCTGCTGGGTCCCGTGCGGCTGCGGGCTACCGCCCCGTCGGTGATCGCGATCGCCGGCGCGCCCGCTGCTGTGGTCGTGACCAGGCATGATGAGGACAGCGGACACCTCGACGTGGCGGCGGCGGAGACCAGGGAGCATCCGATCGCCCTGGATCCCGGGGACACGGTGGAGATCGGCCCGGTCGCGCACGGCCTGCGCATCGTGCTCGCGGTGCGAGGCGGGATTCAGGCGGAACCGGTGCTCGGCTCCGCCTCCCGCGACACCCTCTCGGGGCTGGGCCCGGAACCGCTGGGGTCAGGAGACCAGGTGCTGGTCGGCCCCGAGCGAGGACTCGACGCGGTGCCGTGGTGCGCCCCGGGAGGGGACGGTGGCGGCGAGGATGTGCCGGCAGCGCTGGGCGCAGGCCAGGACGAGGAGCGGATCGAGATCCCCGTGGCCCTGGGCCCGCGGCACTCCGAGCTGGGTACGGCCGCCGTTGGTGCGCTGCTCGCACGCGAGTGGACCGTCCGGGCCGACTCGGACCGGGTCGGGGTGCGCCTGGACGGCGAGGCACTGCCCGTGCCCGACGGCAGCGGCACCCTGCCCAGCGAGCCGATGGTGCCCGGAGCGATCCAGGTGCCGCCCTCGGGACTGCCGGTCGTGTTCGGGCCCGATCATCCCGCCACCGGCGGGTATCCCGTGATCGGGGTGCTGACCCCGCGCGGTTTGGACCTGCTGGCCCAGGCCGCGCCGGGAACGACGCTGCGGTTCCGGGAGGCAGCCCCGCGGTGAGTGGATGCTGGTGGCTGCTCCCGTCCATCGGCCGAGTACAGCCCGCGCGCCGGTGCCCGAGCCTACCCAGCCGGCGGGCCCCGCACCGAGCGTGTGAGGACTCCGGGGTGCGGGCCGGGGGCTCTGCGGCCGACGCGGCACCGGCCAGGCGCTGGGGCGGCTCCGAACCCTCTCAGCCGCCCCAGCCCAGCAGGTCCGGCTCGGCCTCTCCACGCAGCACCGCGAGCGCCCGCACAGCGCGCTGCGCTCCCCAGGGCGAGAGCAGATGCGCCTCGGACTCCGCGACCAGCATCCAGGCATCCAGCTCCGAGCGCTGCAGCACGATCCGCTCCTCGAGCTGCGGGGCGGGGATCACCCCGGCGTCGAACACGAAGTGCACCCCCATCGGCGCGCCGCGGGAGGCCCGCGCCGGCACCCAGTTCGCCGCCAGCATCCGCCCCACCTCGACATCCAGGCCGAGCTCCTCGCGCACCTCCCGCTGCGCGCACTGGCGCGCATCCTCCCCCGGATCCACGGTGCCGCCCGGCAGCAGCCAGTGGTCGCGGTAGTTCGGCTTCTCGATCACGAACCGGTCGAGCTCGTCGCGCAGGATCACCGCCCCGGAGGAGACGATCTTGGGCAGGGTCGCGAAGTAGGCGGGATCCGGCAGCAGGGCGGGCATGCCCCCATCGTCGCAGAGCAGGAGAGAGACCCTTAGCGTCACTGTGGCACGATGTCCCGCGACCATCCCCTCCCCCTGGACCGGAGAACGTGATGAGCGAGCACGACGCCGCCACGCAGTCCCCCACCCTCACCCGCGCCGAACGCCTGGACCGCCTTCCCTTCACCCGCCGCCACGGCAGGATGCTGGGCGCCTCTGGCATCGGCTGGGCCCTGGACGCGATGGACGTGGGCCTGATCAGCTTCGTGATCGCGGCGCTGTCCGTGCACTGGCAGATCACCAAGGGCGATGCCTCCATGATCGCCTCTGCCGGGTTCGCCGGCATGGCCATCGGCGCCACCCTGGGCGGTCTGCTGGCCGACCGCATCGGCCGCCGCAACGTGTTCGCCCTGACCCTGCTGGTGTACGGCCTGGCCACCGGCGCCTCGGCCCTCGCCGGCGGGGTCGCGATGCTGATCGCACTGCGCTTCGTGGTGGGGCTGGGCCTGGGCGCCGAGCTGCCGGTGGCCTCCACCCTGATGAGCGAGTTCGCCCCCGCCCGGATCCGCGGGCGCGTGATCGTGTGGCTGGAGGCCTTCTGGGCGCTGGGCTGGATCCTGGCCGCCGTGATCGGCACCTTCGTGGCCGCGGAGGGTGAGAACGGATGGCGCTGGGCGCTCGCGATCGGCATGGTCCCCGCGTTCTACTCGCTGGTGGTGCGCCTGGGCATGCCGGAGTCGGTGCGGTTCCTGGAGAAGAAGGGCCGCCACGACGAGGCCGAGCAGATCGTGCAGCGTTTCGAGGAGTCCGCCGGCATCGAGCCGGGGGGTGGGGGCGCGTCGGCGGCGGGCGACTCGGGCGTCGATGCCCGGGGCACCTCCCCGTCGGCCGCCGCGAACCCCTCGCCGTCGGCCGCCGCGAACGCCTCGCCGTCGGCCGCCACGAACCCCTCGCCGCCGGCCGCGGGGACCGAGCACCGCGAGAGCATCTGGTCCCGCGGCCTGCGGGGCCGCACCACCGCCCTGTGGGTGGTGTGGTTCTGCATCAACCTGTCCTACTACGGGGCGTTCATCTGGATCCCCACCCTGCTGGTGGACCGCGGCTTCGACCTCACCAAGTCCTTCACCTTCACCCTGATCATCACGCTGGCCCAGATCCCCGGCTACGCGGCAGCGGCCTGGCTGATCGAGGTGATCGGTCGGCGCTGGACGCTGACGATCTTCCTGGCCGGCTCCGCACTGGCCGCCGGAGCCTACGGGATGGCCGACAGCGAGACCATGATCATCGCGGCCGGCTGCGCGCTGAGCTTCTTCAACCTGGGCGCCTGGGGCGCGCTGTACGCGATCGGCCCGGAGCTGTACCCCACGGCCGTGCGCGGCACCGGCACCGGGGCGGCAGCAGGGTTCGGGCGGATCGCCTCCCTGCTGGCGCCGTTCCTGGTACCGGTGCTGGTGGCCACCGGCACCCAGGTGCTCGCCTTCGCCGTGTTCGCCGGGGCGTTCGCGTTGGCCGCGGCTGCGGCGTTCACCCTTCCCGAGCAGCGCGGGCGGGCGCTGGAGGAGTAGGTCCACGGGGCATGCCCCCGTGACCCTTCACGGCGCGTACGGTGGTAGCAGTCCTGCCGCTTCGATTCCGAGCATCCCGGCTCGGGACCGCGCGGCCGCCACGGAACCGGAGGCCCCATGCACGCCGACCGCATCACCGACTCGATCTGCTACCACGCCGAGGGGCCCCACTGGTCCGACACCTGGGGAGGCCTGCGCTGGGTGGACATGCTGGCCGGTGACATCATGCAGCTGTCGGCCGAAGGAACGAGCGTGGGCAGTGTGGGGTCCGACGGCGCGAGCTCCGAGGGAAGCGCCGGTACCGATCACGCCGTCGCCCGCATCGCCACGCCCAGCCCCGTGGTGGCCTGCGTGCGCCCCGCCTCCAGCGGTGGCGCGGTGCTGGCGATCGAGAAGGGCTTCGCCCTCGAGGACGCCGACGGCTCCATCGAGCAGCTGCCGCCGCTGTGGGAGGAAAACGTGCGGATGAACGAGGGAGCCATCGCCCCGGACGGCTCCTTCCTGTGCGGCTCCATGCACTACGACCAGGCCGAGGGCGCGGCCGCGATGTGGCGCCTGATGCCCGACGGCACCACCACCCGCATTCTCGCCGGCATCACCGTCTCCAACGGACTCGCCTTCACGGCCGACGGCGCCCGCGCCTACTACGTGGACACCCCCACCGGGCGCGTGGACCTCTTCGACTGGGACGACCGCGCGGGCCTGGTGCAGCGGCGCACCTTCGCGGACCTGAACGAGCAGGACGGCCATCCCGACGGGCTGTGCCTGGACGCGGAGGGCAACGTGTGGGTGGCGATGAACGGCGGCTCCCAGGTGCTGGGGCTGGACTCCGACGACAGTGTGACCGAGCGGATCACCGTGGGCGCCAGACAGGTGACGGCCTGCACGTTCGGCGGCGCCGACCGCTCCACGCTGTTCATCACCACCAGCCGGGAGAACCTCGAGGCCGGCGAGGACCCGCAGGCCGGATCGCTGTTCGCGGTGCAGGTGGGCGGCGGCGTGCGAGGCTCCGCGGAGGAGCGCCTGTTCGGAGGGTGAGGGAACGGGGCCCTGCAGCACACACCACCCGTCCCCGCTCGTCGGCCCGGAACACCACCCATCCCACTTCACCGACGGTTACGGGTGAGTACATTCCAGGATCTGGAACGTACTCACCCGTAACTCATGCAGCAGACGGTGCCGGGCCCGTGCTCCCGGGGCACGGGGTGCCCAGGCCACCTCCCGCTCTGACACGCCGCTGCACATACGCGAATCCCCTGATTGCCACCGTCGGCGGTGGCAATCAGGGGATTCGAGACTGGAGGACGGCGTGTCTGCGATCAGGCCGGCGCGGCGCAACCGCCGCCAGATCAAGTGGGTGCCCGTCCGGCAGGCGAGAGCAGTGCGCCCGGCCTGATCAGGCCAGCTGGCCCGCCGCCAGCGCGCAGCGGGCCTGCCGTGCATCGTCAGGCCTGCAGCGCCTCGACGTCGTCGTCCATCCAGTCGAAGGTGCGCTCCACGGCCTTGTTCCACAGGCGCATGTACCGCTCGCGGGTCTCCTCGTCCATCGAGGGCTCCCAGCGCTTGTCCTCGTCCCAGTTGTCGATGACGTCCTGCTCGCCGTCCCAGAAGCCCACGGCGATGCCGGCCGCGTAGGCGGCACCCAGGGCGGTGGTCTCGATGACCTTGGGGCGCACCACGGGCACACCGATGATGTCGGCCTGGAACTGCATCAGCAGCTCGTTCTTCACCATGCCGCCATCCACCTTGAGCTCGGTGAGGTCCACGCCGGAGTCGGCGTTCATCGCATCGAGCACCTCACGGGACTGGAAGGCGGTGGCCTCCAGGGCGGCACGTGCGATGTGGCCCTTGTTGTGGAAGCGGGTCAGGCCCACGATGGCGCCGCGGGCGTCGGCCTTCCAGTGCGGGGCGAACAGGCCCGAGAACGCGGGGACCACGAAGCAGCCGCCGTTGTCGTCGACCTGCTCGGCGAGCTTCTCGATCTCCGGGGCGTCCTTGATCAGGCCCAGGTTGTCGCGCACCCACTGCACCAGCGAGCCGGTGACCGCGATGGAGCCCTCCAGGGCGTAGATCGGCTTGTTGTCACCGATCTTGTAGCACACGGTGGTCAGCAGACCGTTCTCGCTGCGCACCAGCTCCTCACCGGTGTTGATCAGCATGAAGTTGCCGGTGCCGTAGGTGTTCTTGGCCATGCCCACCTCGAAGCAGGCCTGGCCGAAGGTGGCGGCATGCTGGTCGCCGAGGATGCCGGCGATCGGGGTGTCGATGAGCAAGCCCTGCTTGCGACCGTACCCGTACACCTCGGAGGAGGACTTGATCTCCGGGAGCATGGACAGCGGGATGCCCATGTCCTTGGCGATGTCCTCGTTCCAGTCGAGGGTGTCGATGTTCATCAGCATGGTGCGGGAGGCGTTGGTGACGTCGGTGACGTGCACGCCGCCGTTCACACCGCCGGTCATGTTCCACACCAGCCACGAGTCGGTGTTGCCGAACAGCAGGTCACCGGCCTCGGCCTTCTCGCGGGCACCCTCGACGTTGTCCAGGATCCACTTGACCTTGGGCCCGGAGAAGTACGTGGCCAGGGGCAGGCCCACGCGCTCCTTGTACTTCTCCGCGCCTTCGTCGCCGGCCAGCTCGTCGCAGATCTTCGCGGTGCGGGTGTCCTGCCAGACGATCGCGTTGTAGACGGGCTCGCCGGTGTTCTTGTCCCACACCACCGCGGTCTCGCGCTGGTTGGTGATGCCCACGGCGGCCAGCTGGTGGCGGTTGATCTCGGCACCGACCAGGGCCTCGCCGACCACCTTTCGGGTGTTCCGCCAGATCTCCTTGGGGTCGTGCTCGACCCAACCGGACTTCGGGAAGATCTGCTCGTGCTCCTGCTGGCCGGTGGAGATGATCTGGCCCGCGTGGTCGAAGATGATCGCGCGGGTGGAGGTGGTGCCCTGGTCGATGGCCAGGATGTACATGGTCTCGTCGTTCATCGGGTCTCCTTCGATGATGATCTCGAGCGGTGGTGATGGTGCGCCCGTCGGCGGGGGCCCGCCGTCGGGTGGTTCGGGGGTGGGGCGCATCGCAGCGCGCCCCGGGGCTGTGGAGCGGGGGCCGCCCGGGAAGGACGGCCCCCGCACAGGTCAGGCGAGGATCTTCGCGGCGAGGCCCGCGAGGATGCCGCCGATGATCGGGCCGACGATCGGGACCCACGAGTAGCCCCAGTCGGAGCTGCCCTTATGGGGGATCGGGAGGACGGCGTGCGCCAGGCGGGGGCCCAGGTCACGCGCAGGGTTGATGGCGTAGCCCGTGGGCCCACCGAGAGAGGCGCCGATGACGAGCACCAGCAGGGCTACGGCCAGCGGGCCGAGGCCCGAGGGGGTGGCACCGAACATGATGATCACGAGCACCAGCACGAAGGTAGCGATGATCTCGGTGACCAGGTTCCAGCCGTAGGAGCGGATCTCCGGACCGGTGGAGAACACGCCCAGGATCTTGCCCTGGTCCTCCTCCACGTCGAAGTGCTGCTTGTAGGACAGCCACACCAGTACGGCGCCGATGAAGGCACCGATGAGCTGCGCGACCAGGTAGGCCAGCACGTTGGGGATGGTGCCGGGGATGGCCGCCAGCCCGGCGTCGGGGTTGCCGGCGAACATGTCCGAGCCGTTGGCCAGCAGGCCCAGGGTGACGGCCGGGTTCAGGTGCGCGCCGGTCTTGTAGGCCACGTAGACACCGGCGAACACGCCGAGGCCCCAGCCGAAGTTGATCATCAGCCAGCCGCCGCCGAAGCCTTTGGTCTTGGCCAGGATGTTGTTGGCGACCACGCCGCCACCGAGAAGCAGCAGCATGGCGGTGCCGGCGATCTCGTACAGGAAGATCGTTCCCATAGGTTCTCCTCATTGAGCCCCCCGGGGCCGCGTCGGTGTGGCCCGGGGCACCCCGCAGAGTATGCGCTCGTACGGGGGTCTGTCACGGTGCGCCGGTCAGGTGACCTGCGCATGTCCTCCCGCCTGGGATGGCGGGATGCGGCCCCTCGAAGGGG